>JAJNBO010000261.1 GCA_021156245.1 Ramlibacter sp.
ATGCCCGAGGGCATGTCGATCTACATGCAGCTGGACGAAACCACGCTGAAAGAAGTGGCGCGCATGACGGGCGGCGAATACCACCACGCCGGCACCGCCGAGAAACTGCGCAACGTCTACGAGACCCTCGGTTCCCGCGTGCAGATGCACACGCGGGAAACGGAGCTGACCGGCCTGATCGCGCTGCTGTCGGCACTGGTGGCCGTCACGGGAGCGGCGCTGTCGGTGCTGTGGTTCGGCCGGATCGGCTGACAACGGCTCACTTCATCGAGAAGGTGATCAGCGTCCAGACGATCAGTGCAAGCTGCGCCAGGTTGACGAGGAGCGCGATGGCGTGCAGGCGCCGGAAGCGCGCAATGGCCGCGACGTCACCCTCCTGGATGCGAAGCCGCAGCCCGTCCATGAGCGGCAGGAACTTCTTTCGCAGCGCTGCGGCCAACAGTGCGAGGGCGCCCGCGCCGAGGCCGAACCCGAATCTCCCGACGACGGCATAGGTCACCGCGGCGCTACCGGCCGTGAACATGCAAGCCAGGTAGTAGGTGTTGAAGAATCCGCGCACGAAGCGGCCGTCCAGCGGGGTGTCGTGCTCGAGCACCAGCAGGGGCAAGCCGCCCAGGAGGAAGTAGGTCGTGGTGACGAGCAGGGCCACCGTGAAGAACAAGGCCGGGATGAGGGCCAGCGTCATGGGGCCAGTGTTCCGCTACAGCAATTGCGGATTCCGCCGCCAGACCGCCCATGTGAGCGCGGACGCAAACGCGACCCAGGCGAGATACGGCACCAGCAGGGCGCCCGCGAGCCGGCGAATGCGCCAGAACGCAGCGAGCGTGCCGGCGACGAGCACCAGCAGCACGAGGACCTCCGCAAAGGCCAGGGCCCCGTTGCGCCACGCAAAGAACAGCCAGGACCAGAGTGCGTTGGCGCAAAGCTGCGCGCCGAAGAGCGCAAGCGCCGCCATGCGATCCCGGGCGCCCTGCTCCCGCCACACCAGCCAGGCCGCGATTCCCATGAGAAGGTAGAGAACCGTCCACACCGGGCCGAAGACGGAGGCCGGCGGCGCCCAGGAGGGCCGCGCCAGCTGCGAGTAGAAACTGCCGGCATCCACCGAGGCCACCGCGCCGATGGCGGCTGCAGCGAAGGCGGCGGCCAGCCAGCCCACCAGCCCGATGCCCTGCGCGCGGGTGGAGGGAAGAGGCCGCGTGCTCATAGCGTCAGCGCACCACGAAACCCGCGCGCCGCATAGTACGACTGCACGCCATTGTGGTAGGTGAACACCTTGCCGTAGCGGCGGTCGCAGAAGAGCGCGCCACCCAGCGAGCGGATGTCCGGCGGGGTGAGGATCCAGCTCGACGTCTTCAGGTCGAACTCACCCAGTTCCTGCAATGCTCGGTACTGTTCCTCGGTCAACAGGGAGATGCCCATGTCCGAGGCCAACTGCACCGCGCTGCCCTCTGGCTTGTTCTCCTTGCGCGCAGCCAGGGCGGCTGCGTCGTAGCAAAGGCTCCTGCGGCCGGTGGGGCTTTCCGCCGCGCAGTCGCAGAAAGTGATGCCCCGGGTTTTGCCGGACGGGGCGATCACGTCGGGCTCGCCGCCCGACTCCTCCATGGCTGCAAGCGACTTCAACGCATCGGCATTGCCTTGCAGCCGGGATTCCACTTCGCTCCATGCGACGCCCTGGTGGCGCCGCATGTTCTTGTCGAAGCGCGCCTTGAGGGTGCGCAGCAGTTGGGTTGGATCGGCGGTCTTCACGGCTGGGTGACGACGATGGGATCGCCTTTGGTGATGATCATCGTGTGCTCGTACTGAGCCGACAGGTTGCCCGGCGCGCCCACAAGCGTCCAGCCGTCGTCCGTCTCCGTGACCACGCGGGTCTTGGTGGAGAGGAACGGCTCGATCGTGATGACCATCCCCTCTTCCAGGAGGCGCTTGTCGGAGGGATCGAAGTAACCGGCGATGTGCTCCGGCGCCTCGTGCAGCGCGCGGCCCACGCCGTGGCTGCCGAGATTTTCGATGACCTTGAAGCCGTATTGCTTTGCGGTCTTCTCGATCGCCGCGCCGATGCCGCTGATGGGGCGGCCGGCGCGCGCCTGTTTCATCGCCTGCTGCAGCGCCGTCCGCGTGGCGTGGCACAAGCGCGTCTTCTGCGCATTGGACGGCGGCACCACGCGCGTGCCGCCGGTGTCGGCGAAGTAGCCTCCGAGTTCGGCCGAGACATCCACGTTGAGCACGTCGCCGGCCCGGATCACACGGTCGCCCGGGATGCCGTGCGCGGCCTGCTCGTTGATGCTGATGCAGGTTGCTCCGGGGAAGTCGTACGTGAGCCTGGGAGCAGATCGCGCGCCATGCCTGGCCAGCAGCTCTTCGCCCAGGGCATCCAGCTCGCGCGTGGTCATGCCCGGCTCGGCGGCGTCGAGCATCTCGTGCAGCACGGAGGACACGATCTTGCCGATGCGCTTGAGCGCGACGACGTCGTCTTCGGTTTCGATGGTCATGGGATGGCTTCCTCAGGGGGTCAGGTCGTATTGGAGCACGACGAGACCGCCCGCGAACGACCGCGCCGTGGCAAGCGAAGCGATGCGCAAGCCAACATCCGGTGGCGCGAAGGAACGGCCACGGCCCAACAGCACGGGGATCACGCGCAGCCGCAGCACGTCCACTTCGCCCGCACGCAGGAGCGCGTCGGTCAAGGTCAGGCTGCCCCAGATGATCAGGTTGCCGGGGAATCGCTTGCGCAGGCCGCGCACCGCAGCGACCCCCTCCCCCCTGAGGATTTCCGCCGAATCCTCCGCGCCCCACGGGGCCGAGGCCAGCTTGGAGGAGACGACGAACTTGGGCTTCTCCCTGATCGGCGTGGCGACCGGTGCGGCGACCGGGTCCGCCTGGGGCCAGTAGTCGGCAAACATCCGGTACGTCTTCGCGCCGAAGACGATGGCCGAAACGTCGGACAGCATTTGCACCTGGTCGAGATCCGCTTCGTGGATCCAGTCGGCGTTCTCGAAGAAACCGATGCCGCCGTCCGCATCCTCGGCATAGCCGTCGATGCTGACGATCTGCTCCACGATGACTTTGCCCATCGCCCGCGCCTAGGCCGACACGGCTTGCCGGCCAGCGCCTGCACAGCCGGCCGCCTTGAGCACGCGTTCGGTGGACGCCGGGAACTTGGCCAGCTTCTCGGCCGGCCTGCGCGGCCGCGCGACCAACTCGCCGCCGCAGTTGGGGCACTTGCCCTGGAGCACGGAGGTTGCGCAGTCGCGGCAGAACGTGCATTCGAAGGAGCAGATGCGCGCGTCGTCCGACGACGGAGGCAGGTCACGGTTGCAGCATTCGCAGTTGGGGCGGAGTTGGAGCATGGAAGGTCCTCACGGGTGTCGTTGCGATCATGATAGGTTGCCTTCGAGCGCATCGAGCATGCTGCTGGCCGGATTGTTCCGGGCGGGCGCTGGCTGTCCGGTCTGGAGATAGATGCGCTCGAACCCCTCAGGTGCCGGCCAACCACCCGTCCTCCCATGGAGCGGTGTGGAAGACCGAGGCGTATAGGTCCACGACCAGCTCCACGTGGTCCGGCGTCGACGCGATCTCGGTGCGCATCATCGAACGGACGCAATGTGCGCGGCCAGCGACTCGATGTCCGCATTATTGAGGCTGGACAGGAGTGGATCGGTTGTCGGACCGCTTCCGTGCGACCGGGTTCCGCCGCGCATCTGCTGCAAAGCCCACGCGGTGTATCGTGCCTTCTGCCCTGCGAGCCGCGGCACGCCGGCCTTCGTCCCTTCCAGGGCTGCGCCGTGACAGGCGGCACACTTCAGTCGATCCAGCAACGCGCGGCCTGCGTCGCTACCTGGCGCATCGGATGTTCGCGGAGGTGCCAGCGCGGCGTAGTGCTCCGCGAGGTCTTCGACTTGCTTGTCGCTCAACTCCGCGGCCAGCGCCACCATGACCGGTGCGGTGCGAACCCGCTCCCGAAAGGCGCGCCATTGGGCGATGAAGGCGGCCTGGGGTTGGCCTTCCAGCAGCGGCAGGGTGGAGTGGATGGTTTCACTGGACGCGTGACAGGACACGCAACGCGCCGCAGCGAGTCGCGCACCGGCCGCGGCGTCGGCCGCGTGGGCCCCATGAGCGACCAGCACGCATCCAGTCAGCGCGACGGCTGCCGCTGCGCGGGGGCACCAGGAAGAGAAGCGATTCGTTTCCACGACACGCTTCAAGAACGCCCCACGTCGAACTCGAACCGATGGAACACCTGGCCTCCGATCTGCTTGTCGCTATGGTGCCGGAAGCCGAAGCTCTCGTAAACGGCCACCAGCCGCGGCCGGCCGGCCATGCAGTCCAGGCGCAGGAAGCGCAGCCCCTTCTCCCGCGTCAGCCAGACCGCGTGGCCGAGCAGTTCTTGTGCGATGCCTCGACCCTGCCTGGAAGGCACCACGGCCAGCTTGTGCAGGTAGGTGGATGTTCCATCCGCCATTTCCGGCCAGAAGGACGGGTCCTCGAGCTGGAGCCGGAACACGCCGACTGCGTCTTCCCCGTCATGGCCGAGGTAGTAGAGTCCGCCACGAACGTGCGGCGCCACCGCCAACTCGCTCACCTCGCCTTGTGTCCAAAGAGCCTGGCCCCGGTTCCTGAGATGCGCGGCGGCAGCGTCCAGCACGCCGGAAACGGCAGCGGTGTCGGACGGGAGGGCAAGGCGGACCTTCATCGCGGCGCGGCGCTCAATGAACACTGGCCCTTTCTCGTCGGGAACATAGGCAGAGAGCACTTCAGAACGGGCGAGCTTCAGGATGGATGCCCTCCCGTGCTCCACGGGGAGATCGAGCTGCGCCTCGAACGGTCTGCGCAGGAAGGTGATGACGGGCTTCGCCTCGGACGGCAAGGAAAAGGCTTCAAAAGGCCTCTCCTCCACAAGGGACCGGAGGTGGAACGATGGCCGCACGATGGCCTGGAAGACCCTGCCGAGATGCGCCTGCATGGCTGCCTCGGCCTGCTTTTCGAGCAAGGGAACCATGGCCGACTTC
>JAJNBO010000262.1 GCA_021156245.1 Ramlibacter sp.
CGACTTGGCCACGTAGTCGGCGCCGATGATGCCGCCAGCCCCGCCCTTGTTGTCCACCACCACGGTCTGCTTCAGCACGCCCGAAAGCTTGTCCGCCACCTGCCGCCCGATGCCGTCGGAGCTGCCGCCCGCCGGGAAGGGGATGACGAGCTTGATGGGCTTGCTGGGATAGTCTTGCGCGTGCACCGAGGCGCCCGCCAGGGACAGCACGGCGACCAGTGCGGCGGCCAGCGCATGGCGGCGCGGCGAAGAACCGCGGGAAGAGTGGGAGAGCTTGCTCACGAGGGCCTTTCGCTTGGGGCGTGGATCAACCCTCATTCTGCACGGATCAGCCACGGGCCCGGCGGCCGCGCGCCCGGGCTCAGCGCAGGCTGCGGCTGACCCCGTCGACCACCATGCGGGACTGCACCGCGAGCAGGACGACCTCGCCGCCCACCTGGACGTACTGGTGACCGGGCGGAACGACGGGCAACCTGGCGCGCAGGTCATCCGGTACCCCGGTCAACGTCGCCTTGCGAGGCACGGGTTCGCCGATCTTCCACTTCGCGGATTTGCCGGACGGAGGGTTCGCTTCGTAATACTGGCGCACGAGGGCCCGGTACTTGCTGCTGATGTACGCACCGGCATCCAGCGGCTTGCGTGCGAAGCGCGTGCCCCTGCCCACGTCGTCCGCCACGCGGGCGCGGGGATCGGCACGGTCATCGACCGCCTCCTTGGCGGCGCGCGGCGCCGCGGCGTTGCCCATCACCGCGGCGGGCGCAGCACGCGCCCGGGCCGCAGGCGCGGCGGCGGTACGCGCTTGCGGCGACTTGGGGGGTGTGGCTTTCCGGGTGGTGGCCAGCGGCCGCGGCCGGTTCGGCTTGACTGCCGGCGCCTGCTGCGCCGGTCGCGCCGGCTTGATCTGGTCGAGCGGCCTGCCGACCACGGCGGGCGGGACCGGATCCGTGAAGGGCGTTTCGGCGCCGGCGCCAGTCACGGCGACCAGCAACACGGCAGCCAGGTGCGGCAAGCGGAACGTCACGAGCATGACGTGACTCTGAAGTCAGCCGCAGGCCCGGCGATGTCGGCAGCCAACCCATGCAGGAGTCGGACGACGCCGATCACCTCACTTCGAGCCGGCGCCCATCTTCCCCTGCAGCACTGCGACGAGGTGCTCCTTCGCTTCGGCCAGCTGCGCCTTGTCGGCGTCGTGGACCTTGCGGAAGAAGGCCGCACACTCCGGCGACTTGGCCGCTTCGGCGTCCTTGATGTACTGGTCGTACGCGATCAGCGCCTGGGCCTTGTTCTGGATGAGCGTGATCCAGTCGTACGCAAGATCGCTCAACGGATGCGGGTCCGACGGCGTTTCCTTCATGGCGTCTCCTTTGGTGGCAATGTGAAAACCAGAATACGGCAACGCGGACGGGTTGTGGGGCGACTTCGCTGCGCTAGGGGCGCTCCCATGCATCCAGTTCGCTGATGAGGTCGTCGAGCGCGATGACCTGCCGGCGCTCGTCCTTGCGCTCGAACACGACGGCCGACCAGCCGCTCATCCCGACGGGGCGCAGCGTCTGGCCGTCCAGGTGCAACGGCCGTCCGGAGACCGCGCGGATCACCACCCGCTCGTAGCGCGAGCGGTCCACCTGCGCGACCGCGGTCCCGTCGTCCCACGCGCACAGCCGGCCGACGTCCTCGTAGGCGCGCGGGCGGTCCTGCAGGTCGAGCAACGACTCTCCCCGCCCGCGAACGACCGCGCGGATCAGCCGGACGGTCGAGGGATCCGAGATGCGATGGATGGCACGCCAGAACCGGCGGACCGTGCGTGCGGCAATGGTGCGCAGTGTGAGCGCGCCGTGCTGCTGCGTCTCCCATCGATCCGTGTCGATGTCGCAGGTGAAGGGGCTCTCGGGATAGCAGTCGAAGCGCGCCAGCCACCCCTTGCGGGACGTGTGTGGCATCGGCTCGAAATCGCGGATCACCGCAATGTCGTGCCTGGCGAGCTCGTCCAGCTGGTACGTCGGCCAACGCATCACCTCGCGCACGACGGCGACGATCAAGGTCGCCGTCGCGATCATGAGGGCCGGGTCGGGCGTGAAGTCGGAAGTGATCTCGATGCGGTCCTTGCGCGGTCGCACGCCGACGCCGGTGGAACGGCGGTTGGTGGCCAGCAGCATCACCGGCGCCGGGAGGATGTACGTCAGCAGCCGTGCGAGCTGTTCGATCGTTCGCCCGTTGGCCGGCTGGTCCCGGGGCAGCTCGAAAGACACGTTGTAGTGCGCGCTGAAGCCCACCAGCTGCGTCTGGCGCCCCTCGCGCGCGTCCCACGCATCGAGTTCGCCGCGAATGAACTGCAACGCCTCCCACAGCGAACGTCCCGCACGCGCAGCACAGCCGCGCTCGATCTCGACCACCGGCGTGGCGACTTCGATCACGCCGGTGTCGAAGTAAACCGCGCCGCCGGTCGGCAGGTGGAACGAGGTGCCTTGCCGGTGCATCAGCTCGCCTCGGATGAAATCGCGCGGGCTGCCGAACAAGGCTTCGGGGCGCGTGGGCCGCCCGTCGAGCAGCAGCGCGCACTCGGCCTCCATTCCGATCGCCGGCATCGCCAGGCGCTCGGGCGTGGACGGTCGTTCGAGCTTCTTGCCTTGCACCATCAGCCTGCTTCCGTGGTGGGGTTGCCTTCGCGCACCGGATCGAACAGCGTGTAGCCGATGTCGAGATGCAGGTGGTCGTCCGCCTCGCCATCGCCCGCGCCATAAGGGCGCACCCACACGCCGGGAATCGCGTCGCGCGCGATGGCTGCGTACTTTTCGATCTCTTCCCGGGTGTCGAGGTACGTGTCACCGATCCGGTAGATGTTGGCCGCCGTACCCCAGCAGTGGCGCGACGCGTGCCGGGTGAGTGCATGGCCGGGAGACCGATAGCCGCCATTTGCCGCCACGTGCACGGGCGCGCCGGCCTCCAGCCGGAACAGCTCCAGCGCGGACGCCAGCAGAACGATGGTGCAAGGGATGTAGCGCGGGAACGCGCGCATCGCCGGCGCTTCCCGCACGTCGACGCCCAGCAGCTCCCACAACTTGAAGTGGGGTGTCAGCGCAGTCTCCAGCGCCTCGCTCCAGGAATCCACGCGCAGGAAGGACGACGGCAGCACATGCGCGGCGCCCGAGCGATCCTGGAGTGTCGCGCCGGGCCGCAGCACCTCTCGGATGTCCGGGGGCAGCGCGTCGGCGGTGACCAAGGGCAGCGGCAGCAGGCTCAAGAGCGCCCCCTCGTCATGTATTCGTACACCGCGCGCGAGATGCTCGCGATGGTCTCCTGCCGGCCGTCCACGTCGGGCGCCCACTCCGTGAGGATCACCACGACGTAGGCATCCCGGCCGCCCAAGTACACGATGCCCGCGTCGTGGGCCACCGTCGAAATCTCTCCCGTCTTGTGGGCCACGCGCGCGTCGTCCGGCAAGCCGGCGGGGATGCCGCTCTTGAATCGTTGCTGGTGCAGGATGTCCAGCATCGCCCGCGACGCCTCCGACGAGATGGCCTTGCCCTCTTCGATCAGGCGCAACGCATCCAGCAAGCCGGCGGCGGTGACGCGATTGTTGATGCCGGCTTCCCAGGCCGCCTCGTCCTCCACGCCGCGCCGCAAGTCGATCCCGCCGAGGTGCAACCGGCCCAGGGAAGCCCGGGCATTTTCGATGCCGACGAGATCCAGCAACAGGTTGGTGGCCAGGTTGCTGCTGGTCACGATCATGTGCTCGGCCAGCTCGTGCACGGTCAGCATGCGGCCGATGGCGGCGTGCACCTCCGCGTTCGCGTCGCTGCCCTGCCCCACGCGGAAGGGACGGCCTTCCACGAGGCTCAGGAAGCGGTTGCGCACGTGCACACGCGAGCCCGGCTCGAGCCGGCCCTGCTCGATCGCCTCGTACACCGCCAGCAGCACCGGCACCTTGATCGTGCTGGCTGCATGGAACCAGCGATGCGGATGGAGCGACCAGGTGGTGTGGTGCTCGAAGTCGTACGCCGCGACCGAGATGGCGGACGCCCGGGCGTCTTCGCCGATCCTCAACACGGTGTCGCGGAGTTCTGCGTCGGTCATGCGGGTTGTTCTTGATCTTTCCGCCATGGTGGCGCAACGCACGCGCCCGCCGCGTCGGACTGAAGCCAAAGCGCGACATGTCGGGCAACGCTGACGGGCAGGCGGCTTCCAGCCCTTCTCAAAACCCGGCCGTCCGCCCCAAAATCACGGTTCATGGGGCAGGACAACAACATCGCGTCGTTGCGTTCACGGGTTTCGGAACTCGTCGAGCAAGAGGGTGTGCTGCTGACCCAGGCATTCGAGCTCAGCAAGGCCGGCGGCGACCGCAGCGGTGTCGATGCCCTGTTCGCGCGGGTGCAGACCATCCAGGTCGAACGCAACAACCTGAAGAAGCAGATCGGCAACGTGCTGGGCACCCATCGCCTGCACGAGGCCGCCGAAGTGTGGAAGCTCGGCGTCTACGACTATCGGGAAGAAGTTGGCGGCGAAAGCGTGCGCGTGCGCGTCACGCAGGGTCCGATCGGCCTGCAGGTGGTCGTCCCGGGCAGGGACGGCGCGGTGAACATCGCCACCCTGCACGGAACTTTCGACGGGCCGCTCGCCGTGGACGACGCGGCATCGCACGAAGAGGCGCCCCAGGCGCCCGCCGCCTCACGCCGCCGCGCGGCTCGCTGAGGCGATCTCTT
>JAJNBO010000263.1 GCA_021156245.1 Ramlibacter sp.
CGGCCCGTCCAACAAGGACTGGCGCGGCGGCCGCGGCATCCTGGAGAACATCATCCCCTCCTCCACCGGCGCGGCCAAGGCGGTGGGCGTGGTGATCCCCGAGCTGAACAAGAAGCTGACCGGCATGTCCTTCCGCGTGCCGACCTCCGACGTGTCGGTGGTCGACCTGACGGTGGAACTCGAGAAGCCCGCGACGTACGCCGAGATCTGCGCGGAGATGAAGGCGCAGAGCGAAGGCGCGCTCAAGGGCGTGCTGGGCTACACGGAGGACAAGGTCGTGGCGACGGACTTCCGTGGCGACGCGCGCACCTCGATCTTCGATGCCGACGCGGGCATCGCGCTGGATGGCACCTTCGTCAAGCTGGTGAGCTGGTACGACAACGAGTGGGGCTACTCCAACAAGTGCCTGGAGATGGTGCGGGTCGTCGCCAGGTAATGGCTTCCGCGCGGGAGCCCGCGCGCGAGCGCGACAAGCTGATGGTGCAGCTGCACCCGTGGCCCGGCGAGCGGCTGGCGAAGGAAACCCTTCGTCCGTCCGCGTCGCAGGACACGGTGGCGTACGGATATCTCGGGGACATGCAGCTGCGGCTGGTGTTCGACGAGCCGGGGGTCGCCAATGCGGCGGCCGTCCGCCCCGACGACCTGGCCCGCCTCGAGCTCACGCCGCAGAAGGCGGTGGCGTACGCGGCGTCCAACAGCAAGCGCGCCGGCGGCGCCCCGCAGATCACGTCCCTGGCCGGCGGCATCTACACGCTGCGCGGCCAGCACCCGGACTACAACGCCACCTTCTTCCTGGACCGCACGTTCTGGCGCCAGCAGCTCGAGAAGTTTCCGCAGGGCCTGCTGGCGGCGCTGCCGCGCAAGGGCGTGCTGATGTTCGCGCCCGCCGGCGACGCGGCCGTCGAGGCGGAGCTGAAGAAGCAGGCGGGCCGCATGCTGGCGGCCGCCGGCCCCTCCGCCGTCTCGGCGTGCGTCTACCGCTTCGACGCCACCGGCTGGCAGCCGATCGCGGAGCTGCCGCAGCCGCAGGCCGCGCCGGCCGCTGCCGCCGCTGGCAAGCCCACCGTCGACGATGACGATGACGATGACGTTGAAGAGGAGATCGAGGACGGCGTCGACCTCGACAAGGCCGCCAAGGGCCAACGCATGCTGGCCCTGAGCATCCTGGGCACGCTCCTGGTCAACGGCGCCGCGCGCAGCGGCGTCCTGCCCGTGTTGCCGGTCTTCGCCTTGTACGTGGCGCTGGGCATCTACAGCCTGCTGGGCGTGGTGCGCCTCAGCTCGGGCCTCGGCAAGCCGACCGGTTCCACCATCTTCTACATGGTGCTCACCTTCGTGCCGCTGGTGAGCCTGGTCGCCTGGATCACGTTGAGCGTGCAGGCGACGCGCAAGCTGCGCTCCGCGGGCTGGCGCGTCGGCCTGCTCGGCGCGCGGCCCTGAAGGACAAGCCCATGTGGTGGTTCACCCTTTTTCCTTTCCTGGTCGGCCCTTGCGCCGCGCTGGCGGGCGTGTTCACCTGGATGCTCACCAGCGGCCGCAAGCCGGAGGACGGCGAACTGGTGAAGGACTTCCTGGTCGCGCTCACGATGCTGTTGATGGCCAGCTTCGCCATCACCCGGACCGACTGGGTTCGCAGCCGCTTCGACGAGGGCTACCAGGCGCGGGCCGCCTACCTGCAGATGCCGGTGCACGTCGCGCTCAAGGAGCATCGGCCCGACGAGTGGAAGCAGATGGAATTGGTGGCGGTGCAGGCGTTCGACGAGATGGTGCCGCCGAAGGTGGTGCTGGCGCAGACGCGCATGCACTACCCGGGGCTGGCTCGCCGGCTGCTGGGCACGGCGCAGGGCGGCGCGGTGCTGGCCTATGCCGAGGCGCTGGTGCCGGTGCTCGACCAGCTGCGGACTTCGGCCCCGGCCCAGTGCGTGCGCATGGCCTGGCCGCAGATTGCGGCCGACCCGTTCGACCCCAGCCCGCGCTTGAGCGCCGCGGTGAACCTGGCCTACGAGCAGGCCGTCGCGCGGGTGGTGGCCGAGAACACCGCCAGCGCCGTCAAGGGCGCCTGGAAAGCGGAGGCCAGCGCATCGCTGCAGGAGCTGCAGGCCGGCCTGGAGCAGGTGCGTGCCGAGACGGCGGAAAAGCACGGCGACGCGGTCGCCCAGTTGCACACGCTCGCGGTGGCCGAGATGGAGCCTGCCGCCGCGTGCGCGGCGACCAGCGAACTGATCGCGCGCACCCTCAAGCTCGAGCCGCGGGTCGCTGGCGCCGTCCTCAAGCAGCTGCTGAAGGGCTGAGCGCCTCGGGCTGCTCGGCGCGGCCATCCGGGTGCCGAGCGAAGCGCTTCGGCTCGGTGCCATGGACCGGCGCGCTGTCGCCGAACGGCCAGCCACCGAACTGCGTGCGGCGGTAGTCCTGCATGGCTTGCATGATCTCCTGCTGCGTGTTCATCACGAACGGGCCATATTGCGCCACCGGCTCGCCGATGGGGCGGCCTTGCAGCAGCAGGAATTCGCAGGCGGACTCACCGGCGGCGATGGCGACTTCCACGTCTGCCTGCAGCCCGATCGCGACCGGCCCTTGCACGGGCTGTCCCCCGACCATGGCGCCATCGCCCTTGAAGAAATAGAGCGTGCGCCGCGTGCCGGCCAGCACGGCCGGCGGCAGCTGGAAGCCGGCGCCGGGTTCGAGGCGCAGCGTCCAGATCGCCACGTCGGCCTCCGCTTGCGCGGCCCACGAGTCGGGCGGCGGCGGCAGCGCGGCGACCTCGCCGAACCGGCCCGCGATGACGGCGACCTCGGTCTTGCGGCCTTCGGCGTCGGCGAGCACGCGGCGCGGGACCTGCTCGTTCCACAGCATGGTGAAGTGCGGCGCCGCCATCTTGTTGCGCTTGGGCAGGTTCAGCCAGATCTGGAACAGCTCGAGCGGGTTGTCCTCGCCTTCCTTGAGCAGCGGGAACATCTCGGAGTGCACGATGCCCTTGCCCGCCGTCACCCACTGCACGTCGCCGCCGCCGAAGCGCGCGGTGGCGCCGAGCGAGTCGCTGTGGTCGATGAGGCCCTTGCGCACGATGGTCACGGTCTCGAAGCCCCGGTGCGGGTGCGCCGGAAAGCCAGGCACGCTGTCGCCGTGGTACATGCTCCAGCCGTCCTTGCGGCTGAAGTCCTGCCCGATGTCACGCCCGGCCAGCGATGCGGCGGGCCCCATCTTCCCGTTCCCGCGCGGATACGCGTCATCGTGGTACGCGCAGAACAGGAAGGGATCGGCCGTCACCCACGGAAACCCGAGGGGCTGGATGTCGAGGACTGGGGAGGTTGGGTTGGTCATCGTTCCTCCAATATCGGGGCGCTCTACCGATCTTCAACGCAGAAGACGCAGAAGGAAGACAAAGGACGCAAAAGGAATCCAGGATGTTCTTTTGCGTCTTTTGAACCTCTTTTGCGTCTTCTGCGTTGAATCCTTTGAGCGACGAAACCTTGCGGCTCAGTGATGATGCCCATGCTCGCCATGCACATGGCCATGCTGGATCTCTTCACCCGACGCCATGCGCACGCCGGTCACCTTGAGGTGGAACTTCAAGGCTTTGCCGGCCAGGGGATGGTTGCCGTCGAGGTGGACTTCCTGGCCCTTGATCTTCATGACGTGGAAGACATGCGGCTCGCCGGAGTCGGTGCGGCCTTCCAGCTGGCCGCCCACCTTCACGCCGGGCGGGAACTCGCTCTTCGGGATCACGCGCTGCAGCGACTCGTCGCGCACGCCGAAAGCATCTTCCGGCTGCAGGTTCAGCGTGACTTCATAGCCCGGCTCCTGGCCATCCAGTGCTTCCTCGATCTTCGGCAGCGTGTTGTTGTAGCCGCCATGCAGGTAGACCATGGGCTCGCGGCTTTCCTCGATCAGCTTGCCGGTGGCTTCGGCGACCTTGTAGCGCAGGGTGACGACAGTGTCTTTGGCGATTTTCATGGCTTGGATTGTGCCGTTTCGGCAGAGACCGCATGGGGTTGCGGGAGGAAGCGGAACAGCGCCGTCCCCAGCAGCAGGAAGAAGGCGATCGCGCCGAACACGGCCGTGTACGTCTCCACCTGCAGCGCGGCCGCGGTGGACGCCGCCATGCCCGTCAGCCACTGCATCAGCGCCACGCCGAGGAACATCGCCATCGTGAACACGGCCATGGCCCGGCCCGTCATGTGCGCCGGGTAGCTGGCGCGCACGTCGGCGTACTGCATCACCATGTAGCCCGAGACGATGCCGATCGCCAGCGACAGCGCCACCTCCAGCCAAGCCGGCACCGGCAGCGCCATCAGCGCGAAGATGGCCGCGCAGGCGATGGTGAAGCCGACGATCCAGCGCCGCCGCGTGCGGTCGCCCGGGTCCAGGCGGCCGAACAGCGGCGGCCCGATCATCCCGAGCACCGAGACGACCAGCGCGACGTTGCCGGTCTGCACCAGCGAAAAGCCATAGCGGTCGATCAGCACCGGGCCCAGCCACAGTCCGCGCAGCGACAGGAAGGATGCGTACGTGAACACCGCCAGGCCGATGATGCCCAGCGTGTGCGGCAGGCGGAACAGCTCGCCGTAGTCGCGCAACGCGGCCAGCACGTTCGGGCGGCCGCCCGGCGTGGCGGGGAGTTCCTCGCGCACCAGCAGCAGGATGGCCAGCCACGCGAGCACCGCACAAGCGGCCAGGGCCACGTAGCCGGAGCGC
>JAJNBO010000264.1 GCA_021156245.1 Ramlibacter sp.
GACCGTCACCTTCTCGGAGATCGTCTTGATGAAGCTCATGTCGTGCTCCACCACCATGAGCGAGTGGTGGCCCTTGAGCGAGAGGAACAGCTCCGCGGTCCGCGCAGTTTCCTCGTCGGTCATGCCGGCCACGGGCTCGTCGAGCAGCAGCAGCTTCGGGTCCTGCATCAGCAGCATGCCGATCTCCAGCCACTGCTTCTGCCCGTGGCTCAGGTTGCCCGCCATCCGGCTCACGCTGTCGGCAAGGTGGATCGTGCGCAGCACTTGGGCCAGGCGATCGCCTTGCGCCGAATCCGGCTTGAAGAACAGGGAGGCCTTGACGCCCTTGTCCGTCTTCAACGCCAGCTCCAGGTTCTCGTAAACCGTGAGCTGCTCGAAGACGGTGGGCTTCTGGAACTTGCGGCCGATGCCCATCTGCGCGATCTCGGCTTCCTTGTAGCGCAGCAGGTCGATCGTGCTGCCGAAGAAGACCGTGCCTGCGTCCGGCCGTGTCTTGCCGGTGATGATGTCCATCATCGTCGTCTTGCCCGCGCCGTTCGGGCCAATGATGCAGCGCAGCTCGCCGGGCGCGATGTCGAGCGACAGCTTGTTGATCGCCCTGAAGCCGTCGAAGCTCACGCTCACGTCGTCGAGGTACAGGATGCGGCCGTGCGCCACGTCGACCTCGCCAGCGGTGACGGGCCGCGAGAAGCCTGCCGCCCGGCCACCAGACTCCGTGTCGTTGCGCAGGGGCGCGTGCCCGCGGGTCGCAGCCCGCCGCGCGCCCTCTTCCATCAGGTCCGGCGTCATGCGGCCCCCCTCAGCTTCTTCACCAGTCCGACCACGCCGTTCGGCAGGAACAGGGTGACCGCGATGAACAGCGCGCCCAGGAAGTACAGCCAGAATTCCGGGGCGAACACGGTCAGCCAGCTCTTGGCGCCGTTGACCAGGAAGGCGCCGACGATCGGCCCGACCAGCGAGGCACGTCCGCCCACGGCAGCCCAGATCGCGATCTCGATCGAGTTGGCGGGGCTCATCTCGCCCGGGTTGATGATGCCCACCTGCGGCACGTACAGCGCGCCCGCCACGCCGCACATCATCGCGCTGAGCGTCCAGATGGCGAGCTTGTAGCCGATCGGGTTGTAGCCGGAGAACATGACCCGCGACTCGGCGTCGCGCACGGCCTGCAGCACGCGCCCGAACTTGCTGGCCACCAGCCAGCGCGCCATCAGGAAGAAGCCAAGCAGCGTGAGTCCGGTCAGCACGAACAGCGCCATGCGCGTCTGCGGCGTGGCGATGGCGATGCCGACGATGCGCTTGAAGTCGGTGAAGCCGTTGTTGCCGCCGAAGCCGGTTTCGTTGCGGAAGAACAGCAGCATGGCGGCGTACGTCAGCGCCTGCGTGATGATGGAGAAGTACACGCCCTTGATGCGCGAACGGAAGGCGAAGTAGCCGAAGACGAAGGCGACGACGCCAGGGACCGCGACGATCAGGATGCAGGTGGCGAGGAAGCTGTCGGAGAAGGTCCAGTGCCAGGGCAGCGCCTTCCAGTCCAGGAACACCATGAAGTCCGGCAGCTCGCTCTTGTAGTGCCCCTCGCGGCCGATCTGCCGCATCAGGTACATGCCCATGACGTAGCCGCCGAGCGCGAAGAACAGCCCGTGCCCGAGCGAGAGGATGCCCGTGTAGCCCCAGATCAGGTCCATCGCCAGCGCGCAGATCGCGTAGCACATGATCTTGCCCACCAGCGCCACCGCGTAGTCGCTCATGTGGAAGGCGCTGGACTCCGGCACCACCAGGTTCAGAACCGGTGCGACGGCGCAGACGGCGATGAGGGCGACGAGGAAGGCGGTCCAGCCCGACTTCGTCAGCAACGGCCTTGTCCGCGGAAGTTCCTCCCTCCCCCTGGGTAGGGTTGCGGTGGGGGCGCTCGGGGCGCTGGGGGTGCCCAGGATCGCGTCAGGAGGAAGTACCGCGCTCATGCTTCCGCACTCCGTCCCTTGACCGCGAACAGCCCTTGCGGCCGCTTCTGGATGAACACCACGATGATCACCAGCACCGCGATCTTGGCCAGTACCGCGCCGGCCCAGCCTTCGATGAACTTGTTCAGGATGCCCAGGCCGAGCGCCGCGTACACGGTGCCCGCGAGCTGCCCCACTCCGCCCAGCACCACCACCATGAACGAATCCACGATGTAGGCCTGCCCGAGGTCCGGACCCACGTTGCCGATCTGGCTCAGGGCGCAGCCCGCCAGCCCCGCGATGCCGGAGCCGAGCGCGAAGGCGTAAGTGTCCACGCGCGCCGTGTTCACGCCCATGCACGAAGCGATCGGACGGTTCTGCGTGACGCCGCGCACGAACAGCCCCAGGCGCGTGCGGGCGATCAGGAAGGCCATGCCGAACAGCACCGCGAAGGCGAAGCCGATGATCACGATCCGGTTCCAGGGCAGTTGCAGGTTCCCCGTGATGGCAAGGCCCCCGCTCATCCAGCTGGGGTTCTCGACGCCGACGTTCTGCGCACCGAACACGGTGCGCACCAGCTGCATCAGCATCAGGCTGATGCCCCAGGTCGCCAGCAGCGTCTCCAGCGGCCGACCGTAGAGGAAGCGGATGACGCCGCGTTCGAGGATCGCGCCCATCAGCGCGGCGGCCGCAAAGGAAACCGGCACGGCGGCGACCAGGTACCAGTCGAACGCGCCCGGAAGGAATTTCTGGAAGAGCCCTTGCACCACGTAGGTGGCATAGGCGCCGATCATCATCAGCTCCCCGTGCGCCATGTTGATCACGCCCATCAGGCCGTAGGTGATCGCCAGTCCCAGGGCCACGAGCAGCAGGATCGAGCCCAGGCTGATGCCGGAGAACGCGGCGGCCGCGCGCTCGCCCCACACCAGCGAAGACTCCATCGCGCGGATGGAGTCTTGCAGGGCCGCCTTCACCTCGGCGTCGCCCTCGTCCTTCAGGCGCTGCAGCAGCAGGCTGCGCGTCGCCGGATTGCGGGCGCTGGAGAGGAGTCGCGCCGCCTCGTGGCGCCGCGCCTTGTCGGTGCTGTTCAGCAACGCCGCCGCGCGCACCATCGCGAGCTGCTCCTTGATCGCCGCGTCCTGTTCCCCCGCATACGCCTTCTCGATCAGCGCCAGCTTCGATTCGTCGGGCTCCTTCTGCAGTTCCGCCACTGCGGCGGCCCGCACCCTGCCGTCCTTCGAGAAGAGCTTCAGCGCCGCGAGCGCCGAGTCGAGCTCGCCGCGCATGCGGTTGTTGTTGATCACGTCCTCGGCGTCTTCGGGCACGGCCAGCGACTCGCCGCTGACGGGGTCGGTGGCCTTGTCGTCCCGCACGACGAAGACCTTGCCGCCAGCCGTCTTGACGGCGTCGTCGGCGAGCGCCTGGAGGAAGGCGGCCGTCCTGTCGTCCGCCGCCGAGACCGCCTGGTTGAGGGCTGCGATGCGGCTGTCGGATTCGCCGACCGCCATGGCCTGCGCCTCGGCGGCCGTGAGGGCGTGGGCGCAGCTTGTGGCGCAGAGGATGAGCGCGAGCAGGAGTCTGTGGATCATGAATTAGGCCGGGTTGCGCGCAGCGCACCCGGCGTTCCGGTTCAGCTGCCGGGGTGCGCGTCCGCGCAACCCGGCCTACGAAGGTCAAGCCATCAGAGCTTGGTCTTGCCGTCGGGCTCGTCCTTCTTCTTGTCGTTGCCTTCGATGAAGGGCGACCAGGGCTTGGCCTTCACCGGGCCGGGCGTCTTCCACACCACGTTGAACTGGCCGTCGGCCTTCACTTCGCCGATGAACACCGGCTTGTGCAGGTGGTGGTTCTTCTCGTCCATCTTGGCGGTGAAGCCCGACGGCGCCTTGAAGGTCTGGCCGCCCATGGCCGCGATGACCTTGTCGACGTCGGTGGACTTGGCCTTCTCGACGGCCTGCTTCCACATGTAGACACCGATGTAGGTGGCTTCCATGGGGTCGTTGGTCAGCGGCTTGTCCTTGTGGCCGGCGATGTTCTTCGCCTTGGCGTACGCGGCCCACTTCTTGGTGAACTCCGTGTTGGTCGGGTTCTTCACGGACATGAAGTAGTTCCAGGCGGCCAGGTGGCCCACCAGCGGCTTGGTGTCGACGCCGCGCAGTTCCTCCTCGCCTACCGAGAACGCCACGACGGGCACGTCCTTGGCCTTCAGGCCGGCGTTGCCCAGTTCCTTGTAGAACGGCACGTTGGAGTCGCCGTTGATGGTGGAGATCACCGCCGTCTTCTTGCCTTCGCCGGAGAACTTCTTGATCTTGCCGATGATGGTCTGGTAGTCGCTGTGGCCGAAGGGGGTGTACTCTTCCATGATGTCGGCTTCGGCGACGCCCTTGGACTTGAGGAAGGCGCGCAGGATCTTGTTGGTGGTGCGCGGGTACACGTAGTCGGTGCCCAGGAGCACGAAGCGCTTGGCGCCGCCGCCTTCCTTGGACATCAGGTATTCGACCGCGGGAATGGCCTGCTGGTTGGGCGCGGCACCGGTGTAGAACACGTTCTTGGACAGCTCTTCCCCCTCGTACTGCACGGGGTAGAACAGCAGGCCGTTCTGCTCCTCGACGACCGGCAGCACCGACTTGCGGCTGACGGACGTCCAGCAGCCGAACATCACGGCAACCTTGTCCTGCGTCAGCAGCTGCTTGGTTTTCTCCGCGAACAGGGGCCAGTTGGACGCGGGATCGACCACCACCGGCTCCAGCT
>JAJNBO010000265.1 GCA_021156245.1 Ramlibacter sp.
GCGGACGGCAAGGGCAAGCTGGTGTCCAGCCCGCGCATCGTGACCGCGGACAAGAGCAAGGCGCTGATCGAGCAGGGCACGGAATTCCCGTACCAGCAGGCGACCTCCAGCGGCGCGACGTCGGTGGCCTTCCGCCGGGCGACGCTGAAGCTGGAAGTGACGCCGCAGATCACGCCGGAAGGCAACATCATCCTGGACCTCGATATCGCCAAGGACAGCCGCGGCGAGACCACGGCGGCCGGCATCGCCATCAACACCAAGCACATTCGCACGCAGGTGTTGGTGGAAAACGGCGGCACCGTGGTGATCGGCGGCATCTTCGAGCTGTCCGAGACCGAAAACGAGACGCGTGTCCCCATCCTGGGTGATATTCCGATCGCAGGCAACCTGTTCAAGAACAGGCTGCGCAACAGCAACAAGCAGGAAATGCTTGTGTTCATCACGCCGAAGATGGTGGCCGAGCGCCAACCGGCCGGCCGTTAATTCAAAGCAGTACCCAGACGGAGGACAGTCCAAAAATGAATCGATACATCAAGGCGCTGGGAACGATGTTCCTGGCCGGCGTGATCGCCGCGTGCGGCGGCGGTGGCGGCAGTTCGGGCAACAACCCCAATGAGCCCGATCCTGGAAACGACCCGACCGCGCGCGTGGCGGATTTCGCGGTCTTCACCGACAAGACGACCATCAACAACAACGGCCTCGACACCGCCGAACTCACGATCGTCGCGGTCGACGGCAACCGGAACGTCGTGGCGGGTGCTGAAGTGACGGTGAACACCGACCGCAACAGTGTCTTCATTCCCTCCGGCTCGGTCACGGACACCTCCGGCACCCTGAGCGGCACGATCGGCATCGGCGGCGACAAGACCGACCGTGACGTCACCGTCACCGTCTCCATCAACGGCATCACCAAGCGGGTCACGGTCCGCGTGAGCGGCAGCAAGCTGACGCTGAGCTCGACGACGACCTCCCCCACGCCGGGCCAGGCCGTGACCTTGACGGCCACCCTGCTGGATTCCGGTGGAAACCCCATCTCCGACGAGCCGATCAGGATCAGCGGATCGTTCCTCGGAGCCGTCACCCGGACGGTCACGACCAACAATGCCGGCCAGGCCACGTTGAACGTCAATGCACCCGTCGCCGGCGTCTACACCGTCCAGGCCACCGGCAGTGGCACGCAGGCCGCGCCGGTCCAGATGACCGTGCTGACCAACGGCAACACCGTGCCCCCCGCGACGATCCCGAACGGCGTGGCGCCCTCGCTCTCCGCCTCGCCGAACGTGCTGTCCGTGAACTCGATCGGATCCACGGCCAACAAGTCCGTGCTGCGCTTCCTGCTGCTGGACCGCAACGACAACCCGGTGAAGAACGTGCGCGTGCGCTTCGACGACCTGACCACCGGCCTCCCGGCCATCGGTTCGTCCGTGGCGAGCGGCACCACGACCCTGTACACCGACGCGTCGGGCCAGGCCAACACGCAGTACATCTCGGGCCAGAACTCCAGCCGCACCAACGGCGTGAGCGTCCGTGCCTGCTACAAGGCGACCGACTTCAACGGCCCGAACGACTGCCCGAACTTCGTGGACGTGAGCCTCACGGTGGCCGGCCAGGCGCTGGCGGTGTCCATCGGTGACGACAACCTGCTGACGCCCCAGAACGGTACGTACATCAAGCGATTCGCCGTGACTGTCGCTGACTCCGCCGGCCGCGCGGTTGCCAATGCTCCGGTCGACATCTCGGTGGACATCACGCACTACCAGAAGGGCGACTTCGGCACCTCCACTCTGAGCCTGACCACCGTCGAGCCGCTGGGCAAGTTCGAGGCGTGGCCCTCCATGAACAGCATGCCGCAGCCGGTCCGCAACGGCAACGTGTGGTGCCCGAACGAAGACGCCAACCGCAACGGCAACGTCGACCCGACCACCGACTTCGAAACCGCCAACACCGGCCTGCCGGCAGGACGCGGCGAGAACTACAACCTGAGCCAGGACAGCAACGGCCAGCCCACGCTGGAGCCGCGCAAGTCCGACATCCTGATCAGCTATGACGATCCGACCAAGACGACGACGGATGCCAACGGCCTGCTGATCATCAAGGTGCAGTACTCGCAGCGTTTCGGTTCCTGGCTGGCGTACCGCGTCCGCGTGACCGCGAACGTCGCCGGTTCGCAAGGCCTGGCGGAGCGCCTGTTCGTGACGGACGTGCTGCAAGGCGACGTGAACAACGGCTCGTTCAACACGCCGCCGTACGGCTCCGGGCGATGCATCGACGCCAACTGATCGCAAGGTGAGGTGATTCTCACCCTTGTCGGCATGCCCGGCAGTGGCAAATCCACTGTCGGGCGCCAACTCTCAAGGCGGCTCGGGCTGCCTTTTTTTGATTCCGACCACCTGATCGAGCAGCACCTGGGGTGCACGATCAAGGACTTCTTCGCCCGCGAGGGCGAAGCTGCTTTCCGGGACGTCGAGGAGAAGGTGATCCGCGACGTCGCGCAAGGGCCTGCGTCGGTGGTGGCCACCGGCGGCGGCGCCGTGCTGCGCGAAGCCAATCGCCAGCAACTGCGCGCTGCCGGCAAGGTCGTCTACCTGCGATCGAGCCCCGAGGAGCTGTACCGGCGCCTGCGGCACGACCGCGTGCGGCCGCTGCTGCAGGTGGCGGATCCGCTGGCCAAGCTGCGCGCCATGCATGCCGAGCGCGACCCCCTGTACCGCGAAGCCGCCCATTTCGTCATCGAGACGGGCCGTCCTTCCGTCCCCTCGCTGGTGAACATGGTCATCATGCAGCTGGAGCTGTCCGGCGACCTGCCGTCCGCGCCTTAAACTCCCGGGATGCCATCCCCGCTTTCTGACGCTTCCCAGCAGGTGCGCATCGCCCTGGGCGAGCGCAGCTACGACATCCTGATCGGTCCCGGCCTGTTGGCCGCGACGGCGCCCTGGCAGGGCCTGCCCCGGTCCGCGGCCGCGCTGATCGTCACCAACGTCACGGTGGCGCCTCTTTATGCGGCACGGCTGCGGGCGGCCCTCGCGCCGCACTACCGGCAAGTGCATGAGGTGGTGCTGCCCGATGGCGAGGAGCACAAGGACTGGTCCACGCTGAACCAGGTCTTCGACACGCTGTTGTCGCGGGGCTGCGACCGCAAGACGGTGGTCTTCGCGCTGGGCGGCGGCGTGGTGGGCGACATGGCGGGGTTTGCCGCCGCGTGCTACATGCGCGGCGTGCCTTACGTGCAGGTCCCGACCACCTTGCTCGCGCAGGTCGATTCCTCCGTCGGCGGCAAGACGGCCATCAACCACCCGCACGGCAAGAACATGATCGGCGCGTTCTACCAGCCGGCGAGGGTGGTGTGCGACCTCGATACGCTCGCCACCCTGCCGCCGCGGGAGCTGAGTGCGGGCCTCGCTGAAGTGATCAAGTACGGCCCCATCGCCGACATGGCGTTTCTCGACTGGATCGAGGCCAACATCGATGCGTTGATGCGGCGCGAACCCCTTGCGCTGGCGCACGCGGTGCGCCGCAGCTGCGAGATCAAGGCGGACGTCGTGGGGAAGGACGAACGCGAAGCCAACCTGCGCGCGATCCTCAACTTCGGCCACACCTTCGGCCACGCGATCGAGGCAGGGCTCGGCTATGGCGAGTGGCTGCACGGAGAGGCGGTGGGCTGCGGCATGGTGATGGCGTTGCAGCTGTCCCGCCGGCTGGGCCTGGTCGACGCGGCGTTCGCGCAGCGCGTGAGCGCGCTCATCGCGCGCGCGGGGCTGCCCGTGGTCGGGCCCGCGCTGGGCGCGGAGCGCTACCTGGAACTGATGCGCATCGACAAGAAGGCCGAGGGCGGCGAGATCCGCTTCGTGGTCCTGGAGAAGCCGGGCCAGGCGGCCGTCCGCGGCGCACCGGAAGAGATGGTGCGGCAGGTGCTGGCCGACTGCACGCGCTGAGCGCGCCGGCACATGCTCGCACCGTACGCCTGCGACCCGGCGCGCACGCGCGGCCGGCGGCATCCGGAGCCATCGGCGCCCACGCGCACCGAGTACCAGCGAGACCGCGACCGCATCGTGCATTCCACCGCGTTCCGGCGCCTGGTCTACAAGACCCAGGTCTTCCTGAACCACGAGGGTGACCTGTTCCGCACGCGGCTGACCCATTCGCTCGAGGTGGCGCAGCTTGCGCGGTCGATCGCGCGCCCCCTCGGACTGAACGAGGACCTCGTGGAAGCCATCGCGCTCGCGCACGATCTCGGTCACACGCCCTTCGGCCATGCGGGGCAGGACGCGCTGAACGAATGCATGGCGGCGCACGGGGGCTTCGAGCACAACCTGCAGAGCCTGCGCGTCGTCGATGCGCTCGAAGAGCGCTACCCCGACTTCGACGGGCTGAACCTGTGCTTCGAAACGCGCGAGGGCATCCTCAAGCACTGCTCGCGCGTGAACGCGCAAAGGATCGAGGCGGCGGAGCCGGGTGGGGTGGGCCGGCGCTTCCTCGACCGCACGCAGCCGGGGCTCGAGGCGCAGCTTTGCAACCTGGCCGACGAGATCGCGTACAACGCGCACGACATCGATGACGGCGTGCGCTCCGGGCTCATCACGCTGGAGCAGGTGGCCGAGGTGCCCCTGTTCGGACGGCATTGCGCCGAGGCGCTGCGCGACCATCCGCAACTGCAGGG
>JAJNBO010000266.1 GCA_021156245.1 Ramlibacter sp.
ATGACTGGCTGCTGCTCCTGGAAAGCCAGCAAGTGGATTTCACCCTCGCATGGCGGCGCCTCGCCGACGCGGCGGCCGGCAACCCGGCGCCGCTTCACGGCTTGTTGGCGGAGCCGGCGGCGTTGCAGGAGTGGATGTCCCGCTGGCAACGCCGATGCGAGAGTGACGCGGCAGCGACTGCAGCCGTCCGTGCCGAGCGCATGCGGCGGGCCAGCCCCTGGATCATCCCGCGCAATCACCGCGTGGAGGAAGCGCTGCGGGCCGCCTCCGGCGATGGCGACCTGGGACCCTTCGACCGGCTGCTGGCGGCCCTGCGCCGGCCCTTCGACGAAGTTCCGGAGCACGCCCCGTACGCCGTGCCCGCCCCCGCGGCCGTGACCGCCGGCTACCAGACCTTCTGCGGCACCTGAGAGACACCTTCGTGACAGGAGAACGACCGCACGTCGGATGGATCGCGATGCCGCTCCCGTCCTACGTCATCCAACACACATCTGGTGAGAATGCGCGCGTGATGGACCCATACCGACTTCAAGCGACGACCCCATCGCGCGCCCGGCAGCCCCGCGAGGTTCGCCCGTGGCGGTGACGGTCGCGATCTTCCTGGTCGAAGACCTGCGGCAGGTCGAAGGCGCACTGACCGAATACCTCAGCAACATGGGCGACTTCCGCGTGGTCGCCACCGCGCGCACGGAAGCCGAGGCCAACCACTGGCTGCAGGAGCACCCGGGCGAATGGGACGCCTTGATCCTCGACCTGGTGCTGGACCAGGGCAGCGGCATGAACGTGATCAGCCGCGCCCGGCAGCAGCCTGGCGCCGGCAAGATCGCGGTCTTCAGCGGCTATGCGAGCGAGGGGATCCGGCACCACTGCATCTCGCTCGGCGCGGACGCCGTCTTCGACAAGACCGAAACCGAGGCGCTCGCCGCCTGGCTCAAGGAAATGAGCGGCGCAAGCCGGTAAGCCTCCTCGGCGCCCTCCCTGCGAAGCCGGTGGCGCTTCCATCATCCCGGCGGCGACGCCATCGATGTCCACCGCCAGCCACTCCCTCTTCTCCCCCCTTCGGCTTCCCGCATTCCGCGGGCTCTGGGCCGGCAGCGCCATCTACTTCACGGGCAACGCCATGCAGGTCATGGCGGCTTCCTGGCTGATGGTCGAGCTCACCGGCTCCTCGTTCCTCGCCGCCCTCGTGCAGACGGCGGTGTTCCTGCCGATGTTCCTGCTCGCCCTGCCGGCCGGCGTGCTGGCGGACACGTCCGACCGCCGCAGGCTGATCCTCTTGTCCCTGGCCGTCCAGGTGGGGGTGATGCTGCTGCTCGCGCTGCTGGCGCTGATCGGCTGGGCGGGGCCCGCCACCTTGCTGTTGTTCACGTTCGCGGCGGGGTGCTGCACGGCCCTGCTCTCGCCGGCATGGAACACCAGCGTGGCCGACACCGTTCCGCGCGAGGACATGCCGCAGGCGATCACGGCGATGTCGATCGCATGGAACAGCGCGCGGGCGCTGGGGCCCTCGATCGCCGGCTTCATCTTCGCGTGGCTCGGCGCCGGCTGGGTCTTCGGGCTCGCGGTGCTCAGCGCGGTGGTGATGATGCAGGCCGTGCGCCGCTGGCCTCCCGCCGGGCACGCCAAGTCCCCGCTGCCGGCGGAGCGCCTGTGGAGCGGCACGGTGGCCGGCTTGCGCTACGCGCGCCACTCGCCCGTGATCCTGGCCCAGTTGCTGCGCACCGTCGCGTACAGCGGCGCGGGCTCCGCCCTCTGGGCCCTGCTGCCCGCCATCGCCTCGCAGCAGCTGCAGCTCGGCGCGGCGGGCTTCGGCTTCCTCATGGGCTGCCTGGGCACCGGCGCCGTCGCCGCCGGCCTGGTGCTGGGCAAGCTGCGCGCGCGGCTCGGGCTGGAACGCCTGGTCGCCACCGGCTGCTGCATCTTCGCCGCCGTGATGCTCGTCGCCGCCTTCGTGCGCGTTCCCGTCGTGGTGTTCGCGTCGCTGGCCCTCGGCGGCGCGGGCTGGATGGCGGTCATGGCCACTTTCAACACGGCGACGCAATCCAGCGCGCCGCCCTGGGTGCGGTCCCGCGCGGTCGCGCTGCATACCGTCAGCGCCCTCGGCTCCTTCGCCATCGGTTCCGCCTTCTGGGGCGCCGTCTCCGGGGTGGCGGGACTCGCCACGGCGCTCTCCCTGGCCGCGTTGGCGATGGTGGCCGGGATCCTGCTCGCCCGCCCCTTCCCGCTGCGCATGGGCGACACGCAGGAGGTCACCCCCGTCCCCCTGTGGGAAGACGTTTTCATCCAGCACCAGCCGCTGCCGGACGACGGCCCGATCTCGGTGGAGGTGGGTTACCGGATCCGCGAAGGGGAGGCGGAGGAATTCCTGCATGCAGTCAGCCAGCTGCGCGCCTCGCGGCGCCGCGACGGCGCATCGCTGTGGCGCGTCTACCGCGACCTGGGAGACCCCTCCCGGTACGTGGAGCGCTTCATCGTCGCCTCGTGGTCCGAGTACCTGCACCAGCGATCTCGGGCCACCCTGGCGGACCTGGAGGTGGAAGCACGGGTGCGGGAGTTCGTGCGGGAGGGGGAACCCGTCACGATGCAGCACTACATTGCGGAGCGTTGACAGGGAGCGACCGGCCCCCATACGGTCGCGTCCTACAGACGCACTACCCTGGTGCGGCTACGCTCGATCCTTCATGCTCCCCCATCACCCTGCGTGCAAGCACGCCGTCCTTTTCTACAAGGACGACGCCTGGCTGCGCGAGCAGGTGAACCGCCATGTCCTGGAAGCCCTGCACTCCGGCAGGCCCGCCATCGTCATTGCGAAGCCCGCCCTGCTGCAGGAACTGAAGATCGCCATCCACAGGGAGCACGTGCAGGGTGCGCCTTTCGGGCCGCAGCGCGGGGCGCTGGTCACCCTGGATGCCGAGGAAACGCTCGCTTTGATCTGCGTCGACGGACGCCCCGACGCCGGCCGGTTCATGAGCGTGGTGGGCGAGCCGGTGCGTGAACTCTCCGCGAACGGGCAGGCCGCGGCCTACGGTGAAATGGTGGGCATCCTGTGCGAGCGCGGCCAGTACGCGGATGCGATCGAGCTCGAGCAATACTGGAACGACCTGCTCGCGTCCTGCGATGCGTCCCTGTACTGCGGCTACCACGATCGCCTGTTCAGGAGCCCGGAGAGCAGGGACTTCTACCGGCAGGTCCGCGGGGCGCACGACGCCGTCCGCGAGGATCCCCACGCCTTCGCGGCATTGGCAGCCTGACGCGCTAGCGCCGCTGCTTGCGCCGCGTGTCGAGGTACCAGGCGAGGAAGGGCAGGAGCAGCACCGATCCGGGCAACGCCCAGATGAACAGGTACGGGCTGACCGAGGACGCGGAGCGCACCATCGCCTTCAGCCGCTGCTTGTCCTCCGGCGTCCACGTGCCGCCGCGGCGCTGCTTCATCAGCAGCGGCCAGGCGCCGCGCATCATCGCCAGTTCGTCCCGCAAGCGCCGTTGCTCGCGGCTGTTGCCGGCGAGGAAGGAACAGAACCACTCGGGCGCGCGCCGCATCTTCACCTGGAAGTGCTTGGTGGTGTTGGGGTCGAAGCCGGTATCGACGGCAGGCGCACCATCGGACTTGGACGGCTTCAGGAATCGCAGGAGGCCCATCGCCCGAGGATAGGGGATGCAACGAGGTGTCGCAAGCGGCGCTGCTCAGCCGCGCAGCCGCCCCGCGGCGCCGTGCAGGGAGTGGACCGCTTCGACGTGTTCCCGCAGCAGTTGCTCGATCGACGCCGTGTCGCCGTCCTGCAGCCTGCGCCCCTTCCAGAGCGCATGGATGAGCTCCGCGTGCGAAATGAGGACCGTGATCCAGAGCACTGAAAGCTGCGGCAGAGTTGTCGCGATCATGCTCAGGTCGTCCACCTGCTGGCTGACCGACTGGTACTGCTCCATGTCGAGCCAGTCGCGGCACAGGACCTTCACGTCTTCCTCGTAGCACTCCAGGGCGGCAATGAGTTGCAGCGCAATCGCTTCGCGTGTGTGGTGCTCCGGCGCGGACATTTCCTCTCCCTGCCGCGAGTATCACCGCCATGTTTCTGCTGCGTAAAGAGTTGGGCACAGGTTATCCAGCGAGTTTTCCACCGCGCGGGAATTTTCCGATGATGAGGCACGCGGCCGTTCATGCAGCAGGTGCGGGAAGGTGGTGCGAGTCGGGCGCGCGGAGCCCTCAGTCGGCCGCCTTGATGTTCGCCGCCTTGACGATCCGCGTGAACTTGTCGGTTTCGGCGCGCAGGTAGGCCTGGAACTGCGCGGGGCCGGAAGGAGTGGCCTCGAGTTCGAGGGCGGCGAGCCGCTCCTTCACCTCCGGCTGCGCGAGGATCTCGTGGACCGCGGACGCGATCCGCTCCACCACGTTTGCAGGAGTGCCTGCGGGAGCGAGCAGGCCGTACCAGAACCGCACGTCGAATTCGGGCATGCCCTGCTCCGCGAAGGTCGCCACGTCGGGCAGCGAGGCCAGCCGCTTGCCCGTCACCGCCAGCGCCTTCAGCCGGCCGCCGCGCACGTGCGCGATGTACGTGTTCGGCGGGTCGATGGTGAGTTTGAAGGTGCCGGCGAGCATGTCGGTGGTGACCTGCGCCGCCCCCATGTACGGGACGTGCTGGAGCGCAGCGCCCGCCTGC
>JAJNBO010000267.1 GCA_021156245.1 Ramlibacter sp.
GAGGGAGGCCGTGCCCGCATTGATTTCCGGGACGACCAGCACCTTCAGGTCCTGCGTTTCGCGCGCGATGTCGGCGCGGCCTTCCATCAGCACCGCGGCGTTCACGCCCTTCATCTGCAGGTTGTTGGTGGAAGCGATGCCCTGTTCGATGTTGATGTCGCCACGGACGAAGTCGAAAGTGAAGCCTTCGCTGAACACGTCGCGGAAATCCAGGGCCAGGCGGCGCGGCAGCGACTGCAGGCTCAGCACGCCGAGCAGCTTGGCGAGGCCCGGATCGGCCTTGAGGAACTGCCCCGTCTCGACGTCGACGTGGAAGTTGCCGGACAGGCTCGGATAGTCGAACGCCAGCGGCGAGCCGATCCAGGCCACGGTGCCCTCCATCGTGCCCTTGCCGCGCCGCACGACATCCTTCATGCCGAACCGCGCCAGCGCCTGGCCGGCGTCGGCGATGTCGAGGCGGAACTTCATCGCCGTTCGGCGGCGCTCGCCCGGCCGGTCCTCGCGGCGCGGGCCACCGGGGGCAGCGGCTTGCGCGCCCAGGGCGGCCCAGTTGCCCGAGGCGGTGAACACCGCTTCCGGCGTCGACAGGGTCAGCTTGTTCAGGCGCCATTCGCGGATGCCGCCCTCGCGCGCCACCGTGCCCGCGCCGCGGTTCACGGCATCGATCTCCAGCTTGCCGAGGCGGCGTCCCTTGAGCTCGAATTCATCGACCACCACGTCCAGGGCGGGGATGTTGCCGGGCTGCTGCTCCAGCAGCGTTTCCACTTCGGTCGCCGCCGCGGCGGCGATGTTCAGGCGGGCAAGGCGGGCGTGGACGCGGCCCGAGCCGGTGTTCTGGGGCTGGCGATATTCGAGGTAGCCGTTCAGCTCCTCGGCGTCCACGTTGGCGCGCCAGACGCGGCCGTCGCGCGAGCCGCCGACGACGAGGTGGTGGAGGGTGCGGCCCTCGAAGCTCAACTCCGCCGCGCGCAAGGCGATCACCGACGGCATGTACGGGGCGAACCCGCTCGTGGCCCCCGGGGCGCCGGGCCCGGCGGCAGCAGCAGGCGCCGACGGTGTCCCCGCCAGCCGGTCCAGCGCCTCTTCCCACGCATCCACGTTCAGCTGGGTGAGCTGGATGTTCGCGGTGACGCCCTCTTGCGGCAGCACCGCGCTTTCACCGGGCGAGAGGCCGACCGCGATGGCGCCGCGCACCACCTGCGGCTCCGGCGTCGAGAGGTCGCGGACGTACGTGACCGCAGCCAGCCGGCCCAGCTCGAAGCTCAGGACCTCCTGCAAGGGCGCGCCCGGCGCCAGCGACTCCCGGGTCAGCGCCATTTCGAAGCGCATCGGCAGCGTCGTTTCAGCGCTCTTGTTCAGGGGCGCCGGCAGGTCCACGGCCAGGCCTTGCAGCGTGCTGTGGACCTGCACTTCCGGTTGCCCGCGGCGGATGCCGAGCGCCAGGGTGTATTGGGTGCCGCCGGAGAAGTGCCGTGCCAGGCGGGACAGGAAGCCGAGCTCGCGCGCCTGCCGCAGCGCCTCCGCCGTCACGGCTCCTTGCGCGCGCAACTGCACGCTGGGCGGCTCGCCGGCGGCCGCCGGCCGCATCCCGCCGTCCAGCCGCAAGTCGCCGCCGAGGGCACGCGCCTGCACCCCGGCCAGCTGGAAGCCGCGGTCCGAGAACTGCACGGCGCCGCGCGCGCGGGACAGCAACGGCGTGTCCGGCGTGACCTGGATGTCGTTGCCAGCCAGCGTGACGGTGCCCTGCACCTGCGAACGGGACAGGTCCTTCATCGGCAGCAGCAGGTTGAGGTCCACATCCGCCACGCCGGTGGCGCTGGCGCGCGCGAGCGCGTCGCCCAGCATCGGCGAGATCGGGGAGGTGTTCACCAGCGCCAGCGAATCGGCCAGCGGACCGCGCACCTTGGCCAGCACGCGGACCTGGGTTTCCTGGAAGTCCGGGATCCGCGCCTGCGCGTTCACCTGCAGGCGCCCCGGGAACTGGCCCGTCGCGCCGTTGACCTGCATGCCGTTGCCCTGGAACACCAGCTCTCCCGCGAGCCCCGTCAAGGCAGGCCAGCGCGCGCCGGCCGCCTGCGGCACCGGCGGAACGAAGGCATAGGTGACGTCACGCACCTGCGCGGTCACGAGGAACTCCCCGTCCTTGCCGTCGGCGAAGGGGAAGCGGCGCAGGTCCCCTTTCACGCGGAACTTCGCGCCCGTGGCGACACCGGCGACCACCGAGTCGCGGACGTAGTCGCGCGCGCGCTGCGACACCCCCAGCGGCAGGTAACGCCACACACGGGTGCCATCCGCGCGGGTCAGCGTGGCCTGCAGGTCCAGCGTTCCGGGGAACCTCTCCCCTCGCGGTCCCCTGGCATGGCCGGTGTGCCAGCTGACCTGCGCCTCGCCCTCTGCGTCCGCGCTGCCGAACTTGAGATTGCGCACGTCCACCGCGATGCGGTCGCCGGCCAGCTGCCACTGCACGTCGCCCGCCAGGCTGTCCACGGACACGGACGGATCTTCGAACACGCCCGGGACATCGACGGCGCCGTCGACGACGACGAGGCGTGCCTTGCCGCCGGCCTGGCTGAAGTCGAAATCGACCGCGACCCCACGAAAGCCCGGAACCCCGGCGTGCCCCGCAGGGTCTGGACGCGCGGCGACCTGCAAGCCGCTGGCGCGGCCTCGCGCCTCGTACTTCACGGGTGCGTCCAGCGGCCCCTGCCAGGCGGCCTGCAGGGTCTCGACCAGGCCCTGCGGCGCGTAGGCCTCGAGGGCGGCGCGGGTGTGGGCGCCGAGTGGCAGCCGCGTGGCGATCTTGCCCAGCGCGCCCAGGTCCAGCCGGTCGGCGCGGATCTCGCCGCGCGCGGGCGCCTGCCCTTCGGCCCCGGTCCACGTCACCTGCACGTTGCCGCCTGGCCACTGGCGCCCGTCGTGCGTGGTGAACTGAAGGTCCTGCGTGTGGAAGCTGAAGCCGCCCGCGAGCCGCTTGCCGCCCAGGCGTCCGGAGACGGACTGCAGTGCCAGCGGCTGCAGGTCCGCGCCGAGGGTCGCGCTGACGTCCGACAGCAGGACGTCGGCGGCTCCCCCCACCAGCTGCCCCTTCTCCATGTCGGCCCAGGCGCGCAGCCGTCCGCGGCCGTGGGCAACGTCGATGCCGAGGTCCGCGTGACGGCGCAGCTGCGACAGGTCCACGGCGCGGAAGTCCGCGTGCAGTTCGCCGCTCCACTGCTGCCAGCGGCCCGGACGGGCGGACAGCAGCGGCTGGCGGAACACGCCCGCCACCGTGAACCGCTCGCCCCATTCCCTGGGCGGGGTCGCATCGAGCCGCAACTGGTGGCGGCGCACCTGGTTGCGCACGACCAGGTCGACCTGCCGCAGCGCCAGCGGCGGCGCCCCCCTGAGTTCGTCCGTCCATTGGACGTGGCCGCCCTGGATGATGAATTCGGTCTGGCTGAAGAACCAGTCGGCGGCCCGGCCCTCGTTGTCGCTCGTGCGGGAAAAGTCCAGGCCGGCCACGAAGATGCGGCCGGCGGCGTCGCGCCGGACGTCGACCTGCGGCTGGTCGATATAGAGCTGGTGGAAACCGAGGTTCAGGAGCGAGCGCGGCGAGACCGCGCCCACCACCAGCGGCAGCTTCAGCGCCTCGCGCCCCTGCGGATCGAGCAGCACCACGTCCTGCAGGGTGAAAGTCGGGATCAGGCCCTCGCTGCGCGCACTGATGTCGCGGATGCGCACCGGCACCCCGAGGATGCGGCTGGCCCGGATTTCCACCTCGGGGCGCAGGTCGCCGATTCGCGGCACAATGAATCCATGGAGCGCACCCCACGCCAGCGCGATCAGCAGCGAAACCGCCAGCAGCAGCCCCAACGTCCATCGGGCCGCTGCGGCAAAAAACCTCAACGTCCTTGAGGGAATCAGCGGCGTCGCATTCATGAAAGCATCGAAGTGGCGGGAATTATGACCCTCGGCGCCGGGCCGGGTTTCCGGATGGACGAAGCTGCTCCTGACAACGGCGCGGCGGACGCCGCCGCCGACACGCGGGGCGGACAAATTGCACTCTCCGCGCATTCGCGCTTCGTCCAGCGCCTGCGCCGCCGCTATGCCGACGAACTGGCGCTGCTGCCGCCGGGCGCGCCGAAGCGGGAAACCCTCGCGAGCACTTACGAAGCGTTGCGAACGCGCGGCTTCGATGTCGCATCGGCGCTGCGGGTGCTGCGCCAGCTGGTGATGGAACGGCTGGCGGTGCTGGACTGCGACGAGCAGGCGCCCTTGTCGGCCATCACCCTGGCGGTCACCGAACTCGCGGAATTCGCCCTCGACGTCGCCTGCTCCGAAGCCTGCACCCGCCTCGACGCCGACCACGGCGCGCCGCTGACCGCCTCGGGCGCCCGGGCGCAGCTCTGGGTGGTGGGCATGGGCAAGCTCGGCGCGCGCGAGCTGAACGTCTCGAGCGACATCGACCTGGTCTACGTGTACGACGAGGACGGCGAGACCGCGGGCACGCCCGGAGGCCGCGGCCGCATCTCCAACCACGAATATTTCGGCAAGGCGGTCAAGGCCGTCTTCGGCCTGATCGGCGACGTCACCGAGCACGGCTTCGTGTTCCGGGTCGACCTGGCGCTGCGGCCGAACGGCAACTCCGGGCCGCCGGCCGTGTCGCTGGAT
>JAJNBO010000007.1 GCA_021156245.1 Ramlibacter sp.
GGTGTTGCAGCCCACGAAGCCCGCGGGTGCGAGCAGGCGCGCGCACGCGTCCAGCTCGTTCTCGAACTCGCGGCCCAGGCGCAGGCGCGTGGCGACGCAGTCGAACACGAAGCCCGCGGCCGGCTTCGCGCCGGCCAGGGCCTTCAGCGCGTTGCCGGTCGCCTGGCGCGCCGCCTGCACCGCCGAGGCCGAGGTGGTCTTCATGATGCTGACCACCGACCCTTCGGGAACGGCCGCCGCGCACAGGATGGAGCCGTCGTCCTGCACGGCCAGGGGCACGCGCAGCCGGTAGCTCTCGCCGCTCTTGATCCCGATGACGTTGTGCAGGAAGAAGGGCAGCGCCTCCTTCAGGTTCAGGCGCTGGCCGGAGAGCTCCGCATGCTCCTGGAAGGCGTGCACCGCAGGCGCGCCGTTGAGGCTGATGAGCCGGTTGCCCACCGCCTCCGTGACGCGCATGCCGGCGCCCGCCGGCTCCCAGCCGTGCGCGACGCCCACGCCGACGGGTCGCGCCGACAGGATTTCCAGGGCCACCACGGCGTCCGTGTGCGCCTGCCGGCCGGCGAAGACGTGCGTCTTGCTGAAGCGCCCGTCATCGCCGGCGCCGCCGCCGAAGAAGCGATAGTTGCCTGCGGTCTTGAGCGTGAGTTCCTCCACCAGGGGATCGGTGTGGCCAGCCAGCGCATCCGTCATGACCAGGGCGCTGCGATGCGGCAGCGAATGGTCCTTGAGCCCTTCGAAGCCGCGCAGCAGCTCCCCAGCAGCCGCCCGCACGTCGTGCTGCACGCCGGTGCCCAGCCCGACGGAAAACTTCATCGAGTCGGAGCGCAGTGCGATGGCGGACACCTGCCCTTCGCCGCGTGATCCCTGGGTGAATTCGCCGGCGGCCGAAGCACCGGTGATCACCTCCGTGCCGGAGGCGTCAGCCAGCGCGCCGAGCAGGTCGTGGTAGTCGTGCTGCGACGAAGCGAAAACGACCACGGCGTCGGGGGCCGCGCCGTGGAAGGCGGCGCGCATGGCCTGTCCGAGCTCGCGCCCGGCTTCGCGGCTGTCGGCCTGCTGCGTGATTGCGGTGTGGGCTTGCGTCATCGATTCCTCCGTGGCCGCACAGTGTGTGTCGAAGAAATCCGACAAGCTGTAGGACGCCACCTCATCAGGCCGCGGGAAACACCTCGGCCATACTCGGCGCATGCGGAAAGTGGAACTCTCGTATGCCTTCGGCGCGGAGCGGCAGGACGACTGGGTGCGCAACGCGCTCATGGACCTGTTGCATGCCGTGCAGGAACAGGGCTCCATCTCCGGCGCCGCACGCCAGCTCGGGCTGTCGTACCGCCATGTCTGGGGCGAACTGCGCCGCTGGGAGGCGAAGCTCGGCCACCCGCTCATCGTCTGGGAGCGCGGCCAGCACGCGCGCCTCGCGCCGCTGGGAGAAAAGTTGCTGTGGGCCGAACGGCAGGCGCAAGCCCGCCTCGCCCCGCAGATCGAGGCGCTGCGGGCCGACCTGGAACGCGCTTTCGCCGTGGCGTTCGATGAGAGCGCGCAGGTGCTCACCCTGTTCGCAAGCCACGACGACGGACTGTCGCTGCTGCGGGACTTCGCCGTGCGGCGGGCCGGCCTGCACCTGGACGTGCGCTTCTGCGGCAGCGTCGATGCGATCGCCGCGCTGAATGCAGGGCGGTGTACGGTGGCCGGTTTCCACAGCTCGGAGCAGCCGGGGCTGGGCAGCGAGACGCAGCGCAGTTACCAGCCGCTGCTGCAGCCCGGACGCCACAAGCTGGTCGGCTTCGCGGAGCGCAGCCAGGGACTGATGGTCGCGCCGGGCAATCCGTTGCGGCTCGTGTCCATGGGCGAAGTGGCGCGGCGCCGTGCCCGCTTCGTCAACCGCGCGCCGGGCAGCGGGACGCGCCTGCTCTGGGACGAGCTGCTCGCGCGCGAACAGCTCAGGCCGGCAGACATCGCCGGTCACGAACGCCAGGAGCCTTCGCATGCCGCGGTCGCGCAGGCCGTGGCGTCCGGGAGCGCGGACGCGGGGCTGGGCATCGAAGCCGCGGCGCGGGCGCGGGGCCTCGATTTCGTGCCGCTGCTGCAGGAGCGGTATTACCTCGTGTGCCTGAAGGACACCCTGGAGCAGCCCCCGATGCTCGCGCTGCGGGGGGTACTGGAAAGCAGCGAATGGCAGCAGGCGCTGTCCGCGCTGCCAGGGTATGCGCCGTGGAAGAGCGGCGAGGTCCTGAGCCTCAAGGCGCAATTGCCCTGGTGGGACCTGCCGCCGAAGAAGCGGAGGTGATCTGGGGAACTCGCTGGGGTTCGCCTTCGGGCTCACCGCCAGCCTACGAATGAGCAGCGTGTCCGTAGGCCGGCGGTGAGCCCGCAGGCGAACCCCGGCTAGAGCGCGCAAGTGCGGAAGCCAACGAAGCCGTCGTCCCGCTCGGGTAACGCCCACCCCCGCGCCTTGGGATGCTTCATGCGCGCCCGCGTCGCGAAGGAGGCCCCGCGCTGCACGCGCGCGACGCCGAAGACGGACTGCGCACCGAGCTCGGCGTGCGCGGCCCAGGGCGCGGGTCCGTAGCCGGGCCAGGGCCGCAGCGTGCCCGCGGTCCACTCGCGCACGTCGCCCCAGCAAAAGCCCTGGCGCGCGGCGTGCGTCGCGGCGATCTCCCACTCCGCTTCCGTCGGCAGGCGGCGGTCCGCCCAGCGCGCCCAGGCGTCCGCCTCCCACCAGGCCACGTGCAGCACCGGCTGGCTGCCGGACATGCGCGTGGCCTTGCCGAACATCGTCTGCAGCACGGCGCCGCTGGCCACCCCGATCTGTTCGACGTGGCGCGGGCCGCGGCGGCCTTCGCCCTGCGACTCGTGCTGCAGCCAGGCCCAGCCCTCGGGGTGCCAGAGTTCCTGCCGGTCATAGCCACCATCGTCGATGAACTCGACGAACTGGGCCCAGCTCACCGGCTGCGCGTCGATCTCGAACTCCGGCACGGGCAAGGATGCGCGACCGCGCTCCACGTCGAGCGCGAACCCCGCCTCCGACCATCCCAGGGTCCACTGTGTCGCCGGCAGCAGCACCGGGGCACGGGGCGCCACGGCCGGCGGCAGGGCCAGCCCCAGCGGCACGCCGGCGGCCTGGGCCAGCATCGCGAGCTCTTCGCCGCGCCAGTCCTCGTGCCAGAGCGCCATGCGGTGGAAGTACAGCGCGTCGTCGGTGTCCGCCGTGTGATCGAGCAGGTCCAGCGTGATCTCGAGCGTTTCGAGCAGGTAGGCGCGTACGGCCGCAAGCTCGGGCAACGGCAGGCTGCCGCGCTCCGCGATCGGCGTGAGCGCGGGATCGAACCAGGCGTCCGCATTCGGCTCCACGGAGGCGGTGCGTACCCCGTCACGCGGGCAGCCCGGGCCCAGGGCGCGCTGGGGATTGCGGGCGATCCAGTATTCCGCCAGCCAGCCGACGTGGCCGGCCAGCCACAGGGGCGGCGGCAGGTGGCGCGTGGGCGCCGGCATCGCGAGGGTCGGCCCGAGCACGGATTCGAGTCGTCCGAGCACGTGCAGCGTGTGGTTGCGCGCGTCCATCAGCGCCACGGACAGGCGGTCGCGGCTGGCGCGGCGCATGTCCGGGGCATCGGCGGCAGTGGGCGCGAGGGTCATGAGGCAGAAGCATGCCAGTCCGTCGACCCGGTACAAACACCGATAACACGCCAGCTCGGGTGTCACGATGCTGTCAGGTTGGCCGGAGGGCGCTTTCTAGAATTTCCTTCTTACTCTACCCGACAGAAGCGGGGCGGCGTGCCCGCACCCGACGGAGACATTTCCCATGCGTGGATTATTGAAGTTCTCGAACGCCGTCGACTGGCTGAACGCACAGGTCGGCAAATGGGTGATCTGGCTGATCCTGGGCTCCACGGTCATCAGCGCCGTGAACGCCCTGGTCCGCAAGATCTTCAACACCAGTTCCAACGCGTACCTCGAGGTGCAGTGGTACCTGTTCGCCGGCGCCTTCCTGCTGGCCGCCGGCTACACCCTGCTCCACGGCGAGCACGTGAAGATCGACGTGATCTCCAGCCGCTTCAGCAAGCGCACGCAGATCTGGATCGACGTCTTCGGCTTCGTGTTCTTCCTGCTGCCGGTCTGCCTGGTCATCCTTTACTACGGCATCCCGTTCTTCCTCCAGGGCTTCCGCTCCGGTGAAGTTTCGTCCAACGCGGGCGGCCTGATCCGCTGGCCGGTGTACATCCTGATGCCCATCGGCTTCGCGCTGTTGCTGCTGCAGGGCCTGTCCGAGCTGGTCAAGCGCCTTGCCTTCCTGAAAGGCCTCATCCCGGACCCGACCCTGAAAGTCGTCGCGAAGACGCCCGAGGAGGAACTGGCCGAGGAACTGCGCCGCCAGGCCGAAGCGCAGGGGCGCATCTAGAGCGCGCCGTACAGAGGAGAACAACAATGATGCAGTTCATCGCGCAGAACCTCGCCCCGATCATGTTCGTGGGCCTGTTCGTCTTCCTGCTGCTCGGCTTCCCCGTGGCGTTCAGCCTCGGGGCCTGCGGCCTCTTCTTCGGCTTCATCGGCATCGAGATGGGCGTGCTGCCCACGTCGCTGCTGCAGGCGCTGCCGCTGCGGATCTTCGGCATCATGCAGAACGAGACGCTGCTGGCGATCCCGTTCTTCACGCTCATGGGCCTGATCCTCGAGCGCAGCGGCATGGCCGAGGACCTGCTGGACACCATCGGCCAATTGTTCGGGCCTGTCCGCGGCGGCCTGGCGTTCGCCGTGATCTTCGTCGGCGCGCTGCTCGCCGCAACGACCGGCGTGGTCGCGGCCTCGGTGATCTCCATGGGCCTGATCTCCCTGCCGATCATGCTGCGCTACGGCTATGACCGCCGGCTCGCCTCCGGCGTGATCGCCGCCTCCGGAACGCTGGCTCAGATCATCCCGCCGTCGCTGGTGCTGATCGTGCTGGCCGACCAGCTGGGCCGCAGCGTCGGCGACATGTACAAGGGCGCGTTCGTCCCCGGCTTCGTGCTGACGGGCATGTACGCGCTGTACGTGGTCATCCTCGCCGTCTTCAAGCCGAAATGGGTTCCCGCGTTGCCTCTGGAAGCGCGCACCATCCGCGAGGACAGCGGCAAGGCGGGCCTGCCGTCGCTGCTCGTGCTGACGATCATCTCGACCGCGCTGGCCGTGGCCCTGGGCAAGAACTGGGCGCAGGTGGTGAGCTGGTGGCGCGGCGAGGTGGTCACCTCGGTGCCCACGGACGAAACCATCGTCGTCTCCATGTGCGCCGGCGTGCTGTTCGCCTTCCTGGTCGCCATGGTGAACAAGGTCACGCGGCTCGGCCTGCTCTCGCGCATGGCCGAACGCGTCACCTTCGTCCTGATCCCCCCGCTGCTCCTGATCTTCCTGGTGCTGGGCACCATCTTCCTGGGCATCGCCACGCCCACCGAGGGGGGCGCCATGGGCGCACTGGGCGCGGCGATCATGGCGATCGTGCGCGGCCGCCTGAGCATGAGCCTGCTCAAGCAGGCCCTGAACACGACCACCAAGCTGTCCTGCTTCGTGGTGTTCATCCTGATCGGCGCCACCATCTTCAGCCTGAGCTTCCAGGGCGTCGACGGCCCGCGCTGGGTCGAGCACCTGCTGACCGGGCTTCCGGGAGGCCAGCTCGGCTTCCTGATCGTGGTGAACATCCTGATCTTCGTGCTGGCGTTCTTCCTCGACTTCTTCGAGCTGTCCTTCATCGTGGTGCCGCTGCTGGCCCCGGTGGCGGAGAAGCTGGGCATCGACCTGGTGTGGTTCGGCGTGCTGCTCGCGGTGAACATGCAGACCTCGTTCATGCACCCGCCGTTCGGCTTTGCGCTGTTCTACCTGCGCAGCGTCGCGCCCGACAAGGCCTACATCGACCGCGTGACACGCAAGGAGATCCTCCCCGTGACCACGGGGCAGATCTACTGGGGCGCCGTGCCCTTCGTCGTCATCCAGATCATCATGGTCGGCCTGATCATCGCGTTCCCGGGCATCGTCTCGCACGACAAGATCGAGAAGATCGACCTGGACAAGGTGAAGATCGAGATGCCCGCCGACATGGGGATGCCCGATCCCTTCGCGGCGCCGGGCAGCCAGCCGCCGGGCGCTGCCGACAAGGCGGCCGCGGAAGAGCAGCAGAAGATCGACGACCTGTTCAAGAAGTAGTGATCGATGGCGGGTTGCGCGAACGCGCACCCCGCCAACCTTGTCACAACGTCCGCATCGCCCCGAAATCCGGCATCGCTCCGCTCGCGAATCTGGGCGTATCCAGCGACCCCAGCCGGATCTCCCCGTCGCGGATGCGCAGGCGCACCGCCCCATGGCTGTGCTCGTACACGTCCGGGTGGGCGCGCAGGAAGGCCTGCTGCTCCGCCTGCGGCAGGGCATCCATGCCGTTGACGTAGTGGTGGCCGTTGCGCTCCACGTGCGTGATGCCCAGCAGGTTCACCAGCGCCAGGTCCTGCTGCACCGACAACCCGGCTTGCGTGGTCAGGTCCTCCGCGGACATGAAGTAGCGCTGGCCGCCCTCTTCGCGGTTCCACGCGGCGCAGCGTGCGGCATTGAGCAGCGACTTGTAGACGCCCTTGCAAGTCTTGGAGGAGACGCCCGCGTACCCGTGCGAGCGCGCTTGCACGAAGCTTTGCAACTCGCCATCGGATTCATCCACGATGACCGGCCGCCCGAGTTCGGCCGCACGCAGGTCGACCTGCAGCGCGAGCTTGCGCGCGATCGGCTGCTCGATGAACAGGATGGAGTCCCACAGGCGGCGCAAGGCGGGCTGCACCTGGATGGCGCGCACCAGTTCCTGCACGCCTTCCGCGCTTTCGTACTGCTCGTTGCCATCCAGTGACGCGAAGTACGGCTGCGGGGAGCGGTCGAGGACGGCGGCGATGGCCAGCAGGCGCTGCACGTCGGCCTCCACCTTGCCGGCGACCTTCAGCTTGAAGTAGCGATGCCCGTAGAACTGCACCACCTCTTCCAGCGTTTCAGGCAGGCCGTCGCCGACACGCGTGGCCTGGTCCGCGGCGGTGATCGCATCCACCAGGCCCACGGTATGGCGTGCATGCATGCGCTCGGCCGGCCGCAGGTTCGACAGGAAGCCGTCGAAATGCAGCGCCGCGAACTGGGGATGCGCCGGTCCGAGGCCTGCCAGGTTGGACTGCATGGCCGCATAGAAGGAAAGCCCGCGCGCCCGGCACAGGGCGTCGAGCACCGCGCGATCCACCAGCGCCGGGCCGTAGCTCGCGAGCAGTGGGTTGAAGCCACGCGCAGCCGCGGCATTGGCGTGGGCGTCGTGGTGGCGCGCGAAGTGGCCGAACGCGCTGGCGGGCGTCCGGTCGGACAGGTAGGCGTCGCGCGCCATGCGCAACACCGCGCGCAGCTGGTCGAAGTTGTCCTCGTTCGTCAGCGTGAGGTCCTTGTCGAACCACTTGGGCGCCATCAGTTCGGCAGCCGCGCCCCACGCGGTGGCGCCATCGGGCAGCGCGACCTGCACGCGCGCGAAGGCCTGCGGCGCCTCCGTCAGCGTCACCACGCCGAAGCGGAACGGCATGCGCAGCTTCACCGGGCGCTCGTAGAGCTCGATGGTGAGGATGGCCAGGAGGGGAGCTTCAGCCATGGGTGTCCAATCCCTGGAGGACGCCGCGCAGGTAGCCGAGGGAGTGCGCCGCGCAGCCCGGGCCATCGGGGACGTAGTCGAACGGCTCGACCCCGACGATGCCGGGAAAGTGGCCGGCTTGTTCCATGCGCTGCATCACCTGCAGGATGGGGCCGAAGGCCATCGCACCCTGCCCCGGCCCGCGCCGATTGGGGTCGTTGACCTGCACGTGGCCGATCACGCCGCGCGGCATCCAGCGCTCCATCAGCGCATGCACGGGCTCCGACTCCGCCTGCCCGGCGGCGCTGCAGTCGATCATGGTGCGCAGCGACGGCAGGCCGATCTCGTCGATCATGCGGGCCGACTCCTCGACGGTGTTGAACAAGTCGGTCTCACGGGGCGACAGCGGCTCGAGGCAGTACGTGACGCCGCAGCGCGCGGCGGCGTCGCCAGCCGCCCGCAGGCAATCCCGCGCACGCTCCCATGCCTGCTCCCGCGTGCTGCCAGCCGGCACGCTGCGCTGCTTGGGCGAGCCGTGCACGAGGTAGCTGCCGCCCATGGCGACGCACAGCTCCACCAGCCGCGTCATGACGCCGGTCGTGCGCCGGCGCAGCTGAGCGTCCTCGCTCACGATCGACAGGCCCGCGGGGGCGACCAGCAGCCAGTGCAGGCCGAAGATCTGCAGGCCGTGGTCCTCTGCGACCTTGCGGAAGCCTACGGCCTCTTCGTCCGTGATCGCCATCGGGTCGTCCGCGAGCGTGAAGGGTGCGACTTCCAGGCCGTCGTAGCCCAGTGCGGCGGCAAGCTTGCACTGCTCCGCGAACGGCAGCGGCTGCAGCACCTCGTTGCAGAGGGCGAACTTCATGCGGCGTTCGGCGCAGGCCGCCGCGTGAACAGGCGCCGCAGCAGCGGCATGCGCAGCAGCACGATCAGCAGCATCGCGCCGAACAGCACGGCGCAGATGGGGCGCGTGAAGAATGGCGTGAGGTCGCCGTCGGAGAGCACCAGGCCGCGGCGGAAATTCTTCTCCAGCAAGTCGCCGAGCACGATCCCCAGCACGAGCGGCGCCACGGGGTAGCCGAAGCGCCGCAGCAGGAAGCCGATGACGCCGAACGCCACCATGATCCAGATGTCGAACAGGCGCGACGCCAGCGCGAAGCTGCCGATCGTGCACAGCACCAGCAGCATGGGCACGATGATGGTGGTGGGAACGCGCAGCACCTGGACCAGGAACTTCGTCAGCGTGAGGCCGTAGATGAGGATGCCGATGGTGGCCAGCAGCATCATCGCGACGATGTCGTACACGAAGTGCGGCGCCTCGATCATGATCATCGGCCCGGGCTTTACGCCGTGGATCAGCATCGCGGCCATCAGCACCGCGGCGGGCGCGGAGCCCGGCACCTGCAGGGTGAGCACGGGGATGATCGCGCCGGGCACGCAGGCGTTGTCGCCGGTCTCGGCGGCCATGAGGCCTTCCACCGATCCCTTGCCAAACATCTCCTTCTCCTTGCTGGCGCGCTTGGCCGCCGCATAGGAGGACCAGGCCGCGACGTCCTCCCCGACACCGGGCACGATGCCCATGAACGTGCCGATGACGCCGCTGCGGATGATGGTGCGCCAGTAGCGCAGCACGTCGCGGATCTTCGGGATGACGGAGTCCAGCGCGCTCACCTGCACCGGCGGCCGCTTCTCCTGCATCGCGACCAGGATCTCGGCGAAGCCGAACGCCCCGACCAGCGCGGGCACCAGCGAGATGCCGCCGGCGAGGTCGCGGCTGCCGAAGTGGAAGCGCTCGTAGGCATGGATGCCGTCCTGCCCGATGGTCGCGATGAACAGCCCCGCCATGCCCGCGATCCAGCCCTTCAGGGGGTCGCCGCCCGTGAGGGTCGCGGAGATGATCACGCCGAACACGGCCAGCCAGAAGAATTCGTACGCGCCGAACTTGAGTGCCACCTCGCCGAGCAGCGGCGTGAACAGCGCCAGGAAGAACATGCCGATCAGCGTGCCCAGCACCGAGCCGCTGGTGGCGATGCCCATGGCCTTGCCGGCCATGCCTTGCCGCGCGAGCGCGTAACCGTCCAGGCAGGACGCCGCCGATGCCGGCGTGCCCGGGATGTTCAGCAGGATGGCGCTGCGGCTGCCGCCGTAGATGGCGCCCACGTAGGTGCAGATCAGCACCAGCAGCGCCTGCGAGGCCGGCAGCTTGAGCGTGAGCGTCGTCATCAGCGCGACACCCATGGTGGCCGTCAGGCCGGGCAGCGCGCCGATGATCACGCCGACCAGGGTGGAGGCGAGCACCAGCGCGATGGACACCGGTGTGAGGAAGCCGGCCACGGACTGGCCGAAGAAGACGAGACCCTGGAACATAGGCCCTTACGGCAGGCGCACGTAGAAGATTTCCTGGAACACCAGCGTCACGACCGCGCTGGTGGCGGCGCCGTAGACCAGCGCCAGCACCGCCTGCTTCGCGTTGCCGCGGCCGAGGCCGTGCTGGCGCCCGCGGTCGAAGCAGAAGATGAAGACCGAGACGAACAGCAGCGTCGCCAGCCAGAAGGGCAGCCCGTGGCCGACCAGGACGATGGGGTACACGATCATCGCGCCGAGCACGATGGCGATGTAGCGGCGCTCGCCCGGCGGGCGCGGCTGCGACGCGCCTTCGATCCGCAAGGCTCCGCGCCGCAGCGAGCGCAGCGCCAGCACGATCCCGAGCAGCACGATCGCCGCCCCGAGCATCCCGGGCACGAGGCCGGGGATCTCGTACTTGTTGATGTGCAGGTTCTCCAGCCGGTCCATGCGCCAGGAGAGCACGAACACGGCGGCGCCGAACAATGTCCACACCAGGGAGGACAGCAGGTCGGCGCGCGGTGAAGACTCCCGGTCGGGAGCGGACTCCATGCTCATGGAAAGAGGCTCCCTCCCGTGGCCCGCATCAGGGCTTGGCGATGCCGACCGTGTCCGGCGACACCTTGGTCTTGCCCGTGGAGTGCAGCAGCCAGGCATTGGCCTGGATGGCCGGCATCGCGGCGGCCAGGGCGGCGTCTCCGGCGACCGGCGCGAAGAGCGCGCCCTTGTTCACGGCATACGCGCGGATGGCGGCGTTCTTCGCGATGTTCTCGGTCCAGATCTTCTGCACCGTCGCCACCACCTCTGGCGGCACACCCTTCGGGATGAAGATGCCGAAGTAGTTGGCCGGCGCCTTGAACCCGGGGATGGTCTTGCTGATCGGCTCGATCGTGCCGTAGCCCTCGATCTCCAGCGGCTGGTCGCTCACGGTCGCCAGCGGGCGGATGCGCTTGCCGCGGATCATCTCGGCCTGCTCCACGGCCAGCTGCGTGGTGAGGTCGGTCTCGCCGGACACGGTCGCGACCACGGCGGGATTGCCGCCGTCGTACGTGACGTGGCGGTACTTGACGCCCGTCGCCCGCGAGATGGCTTCCATGGCGTTATGGCCGCCGGACGTGACGCCGGCAGTTGCCACCTTCACTTCACCCGGCTTGGCCTTCATGGCGGCGAGCAGCTCGCCCATGTTCTTGTACGGCGTGTTCGCTCCGACGCCCACGACCGCGATGTTCGCCACGCTCAGGAACATGTGCCAGTCCTTGGCCGCCGCGTCCAGCATGCCGAGCGCCTGGTAGGTCCCGAGGTCCTGCGCGGCGCCCGCCGTCCAGGTGTAGCCATCCTTCGGCGCTTCCCAGGCGTTCTTGCTGCCGATGGAGCCGGACGCGCCGGGCTGGTTGACCACGATGATCTTCTGCCCGAGCACCTTCTCCAGTTCGGCGGCGGTGACGCGCGTGATCTGGTCGGTCGAGCCGCCGGCGGCCCACGGCACGATCAGGTTGATCGGCTTGGTGGGTTTCCACTGCGCGGCGGCGGGCAGCGCGACGCCGAGCGTCAGGGCGGCCGCGGCGACGGCCTGGAGGAGGAAGCGCTTCTGCATGGAGGTCTCCGGTTTAATTCCCTAAACAGTTAATTGACTCTAGGTGCTGCGCGCTCGGCTGTCAACGCGGGTTGCCCGAGTGATGCTGGGGTTCGCCTTCGGGCTCACCACCAGCCTACGAGTGCCTGGTCCCGTAGGCCGGGTTGGCGAAGCCACCCCGGCATCAAGACAACCACCTCTCCCGATGCTCCGCCACGAAGGCATCGTCCGAGAGATGCGGATACTCCCGCTGCACGCGCGACAACTCCTCGGCCTGGCCGGGACTGAGGCCCTCGGCCGGATCCAGGCACCACGTGCCTTGCAGCAGGCCCTGGCGCCGCAGCACCTCGTGGCAGCCCGCGATGCAGCCGTGGAAGTCGTGCGCCACGTCGAACAGCGCGGCGTTCCAGTCGGTCACCTGGCTGTCCAGGGCCAGCAGATCCATCGGCGCCTGCCCGCTCCGCACGGCCGCGTGGATGCGATCCAGCAGCTGCACGGCGCTGCGCGTCCCCACGCTCCAGTGTCCCAGCAGGCCCCCGCGGATGCGGACCGTCACCGCCTGCCCGTCGCGCATGAAGGTGAAGGGCGCCAGCAGGTCGAGCACGATGTGGTCGTCGTTGCCCGTGTACAGCGTGATGCGCTCTTCGGCGCGGGCCGCCACGACGCCGCGGATCACGTCGAGCGTGCGGTAGCGATGGAAGGGCGCCATCTTGATCGCGACGACGTTGTCGATCTCGGTGAAGCGGCGCCAGAACCGCATGGGCAGGTGGATGCCGCCCACCGCCGGCTGCAGGTAGAAGCCCACGAGCGGCATCTCTTCCGCGATCGCCCGGCAATGCGACACCAGCTCGTCCTCGGTCGCGGACTTCATCGCCGCCAGGCTGAGCAAGCCCGCGTGGTAACCCAGCCGGCGGGCCACGCGCGCTTCGCGCAGCGCCTGCTCCGTGCGGCCGGCGAGCCCGGCAACCATGAACAGCGGACGACGCCCGCCGAGCGGCGTCCACTCGCGCGCCTCCCGCATCGCCAGTTCGAGCACCGGCTGGTACAGGCCCACATCGCGGATCGCGAACTGCGTGGAATGCACGCCGACCGCCACGCCGCCGGCGCCCGCGTCGAGGTAATAGCGCGTCATCGCGCGCTGGCGCCGCTCGTCCAGTTGCCGCTGCGCATCCAGCGCCAGCAAGTGCGCGGGAATGACTGCGCCGGCGCGCAGGACAGCGAGGCTGTCGGAAGGCAGTTCGCTCCAGTGCATGGCCTCTCCTTCAGTACTTGCCGTCGCGGGCTTCGTAGTGCGTGGGCTTTCCAAGGCTTGAGCCGCCGCGCTGCACCCAGTCGGCGGTCCAGTCGATCATGCGGTCGAGCGTCACCTTCGGCGGGCCGAACAGGCGGAATGCCTCGGCGCAGTCGACCAGCCACGCAGTCTGCGCTTCATGGCCCGAGAACACCGGACGCACGCCCAGGCGCTCCGCGAAGGCGATCGCCAGTTCGCGGATGCTGACCTTGGGTCCGCTCAGGTTCAGGCCGCTGGTGGGGGTCGTGCAATGGGCCAGCGTGCGCAGCGCCCAGTCGTTGGCCTCGCCCTGCCAGATCACGTTGGCATGGCCCATCCCAAGCTCGATCGGCGAGCCCCGCAGCACTTTCTGGGCGACGTCGTGCAGCACGCCGTAGCGCATGTCGATGGCATAGGACAGCCGCAACAGCCGGCCCGGCGTGCCATGCAGGTGCGAGAAGTGCTCGAACATGCGCTCGCGCGCGACGCACGAATTCGCGTATTCACCGGAAGGTGCCGTCGGCGGCATGGATTCGGGTGCGCCGGGTCCCGCCGTGGGGACGAAGGGGTACACGCAGGCCGTGGAGAACGCGACGATGCGCGAGCGCGCGAAGCGCTCGGCCACCAGCGCCGGCACGTGCGCGTTCATCGCCCACGTCAGCCATTCGCTGCCCGTGGAGCCGAACTTGCGGCCGGCCATGAAGACGATGTTGGGCGCATCGGGCAGCTGCGCGAGCGCTTCGCGCGACTGCAGGTCCGCCGCGATGCATTCCACGCCGCTCGCCTGCAGGCGCTCGCGCAAGCCCGGCTCGGAAAACCGGGCGACGCCGATCACCCGCCGGCCCGGATCCGCGCGCTTGGCCATGCGCGCCAGCGTGGGGCCCATCTTGCCGCCGACACCGAGCACGAGGATGTCGCCTGGCGCGCGCGCCAGCGCCTGCGCGAGCTCCGGCGAGGGCCGGCTCATGAGGTCCTCGAGGGCCTCCACGTCCGCGATGCGCGCGGGCAGTTCCTGGGCTGGTTCTGACATGCCGCGACTATTCACCATCTGGTGAATAGTCGCAAGAAGGGACGACCCTTAGAACGTTGGCACGCGTGCCGCGCTAGGCCCTGCAGCGCTCCAGCACGTAGCGGCTCATCGCAGACGCCAGCTCCAGCTCGCCGACGAACACGCGGCTGGCCAGCTCGGCCTCGAGCCGCCTCGCCTCCTCTTCGTTGTGGGAGCGCACGACCACCTCGATGCTCGGGTTCAGCATGCGCGCATGCTCGGCCATCAGGCGCACGCCCAGCGTGTCCGGGGTGGCGATGACCAGCAGCCGGGCGCGCGCCACATGGGCCTGCACCAGGACCTCCGGGCGGCTGGCTTCGCCGCTCACGGCAGCGACACCCCGGCCGCGCAGGTGCTCGACCAGTTCGCGGTTCTGTTCGGCCACCACGAACGGGCAGCCCGCCGCTTCGAGGTCCGCGGCCACCTTGCGGCCCACGCGACCGTAGCCCACCAGCACCACGTGGCCCGACAGGAACTTCGGGTCCGTCGTCATCGGCAGTTCCGCCAGCGGGTCGTCACGCGCCGCCAGGTCGCGTGCGACTTGCGAACGGCGCAACAACCAGCGCTGCAGCGGCTCGATGGCATGGAACACCAGCGGATTCAGGGCGATGGAAATCAGCGCGCCCGCGACCACGAGGCTCTGCGCTTCGGCGGGCAGCACGCCGAGCGTGCCCCCCAGCGCGATCAGGATGAAGGAGAACTCGCCGATCTGCGCCAGGCTGGCGGACACCGTCAGCGCCGTGTGCAGCGGATAGCGCAGCAGGATGACCAGGATGGCCGCGGCGATGGACTTGCCCAGGACGATGATGCCCACCACGGCGGCCACCCGCATGGGCTGCTCGAACAGCACCGCCGGGTCGAACAGCATGCCGACGGAGACAAAGAACAGCACGGCGAAGGCGTCGCGCAGGGGCAGCGTCTCGTGCGCCGCGCGCTCGCTGAATTGCGACTCGCGCAGCACCATCCCGGCGAAGAAGGCGCCGAGCGCGAAGGACACGCCGAACAACTTGGTGGCGCCGTACGCGATGCTCACCGCGGCCGCCACCACGCACAGGGTGAACAGCTCGCGCGAGCCGACTTTCTGCACCTGCCACAGCAGCCACGGGAACAGCCGGCGCCCGACCAGCAGCATCAGGGCGACGAACGCGCTGACCTGCAGCACCGTGGTGCCGATCTGCCGCCAGACGGCTTCCATGTTCGAGGCGCCCGAGCCGGACAGCACGGACGCCAGCGGCGGCAGCAGCACCAGCACCAGCACCACGGCGAGGTCCTCCACCACCAGCCAGCCCACGGCGATGCGGCCGTTGAAGGTGTCCAGGGCGCCGCGGCTTTCCAGCGCACGCAGCAGCACGACCGTGCTGGCGCAGGAGAGCGAGATGCCGAACACCAGCGCGGCCGCCAGGCTCCAGCCCCACAACATGGCCACGCCCATGCCGAGCCCGGTGGCCGCCGCCATCTGCACGACCGCGCCCGGCACGGCGATCTTGCGCACGGCCAGCAGGTCACCGAGGGAGAAATGCAGGCCGACGCCGAACATCAGGAGCATCACCCCGATCTCGGCCAGTTGCGAGGCGATGGCGGTATCCGCCACGAAGCCGGGCGTGAAAGGCCCGAGCACGATGCCTGCGAGGAGGTAGCCGACCAGGGCGGGAAGGCGGAGGCGGACCGCGAGAAAGCCGAAGACCAGCGCGAGCCCGAGGCCCGCGGCAATGGTGGTGATGAGGGGAAGGTCGTCGTGCATGGACTCCCCGACTCTACTGGATGCGGACGGCCGGCCCTACGCTCCGTCGGAGCGATGGCGCACCACGCGCACCAGGTACCAGACCGCGATCACCACGAAGATGCCCGTGGAGACCGGGTTCAGCCACTTCGAGATGCGCTCGTACTGGCTCTCCAGCAGGTACCCGGCCAGTGTCAGCAGCGTCGTCCAGATGAGGGAGCCGAGCAGCGTCCAGAGCAGGAAGGGCGTCGGCCGCATGCGGGCCATGCCCGCCGGCAGCGCGACCACCGTGCGCAGCGCGGGCACGAGGCGGCCGAACACCAGCACGAGGGGCCCGCGCTCCTCGAACAGCTTCTGGCCGCGGTCGATCTCCTTGGGTGTCAGCGCGATCCAGCGGCCGTGCCGCTCGGCAAGCTTCTTCAGGCGGTCCGCGCCCACCTTGCGTCCGAGCACGTACCACGGCAGGGCCCCCGCCACCGAGCCCAGGGCGCCGGCCGCCACCACCAGCGCCGGGTGCAGGTCACCGCGCGCCGCGAGGAAGCCGGCGAACGGCATGATCAATTCGGAGGGCAGCGGCGGAAACAGGTTCTCGGCGAGCATGAGGAGCACGATGCCCGCATAGCCCAGCCGCCCGATCACGTCGATGACCCATTCCGCCATCGGCCCAGTGTAGAAAGAAAAATGCCGCCCGGGGGGCGGCATCGAGGGATCGGGGAAGGATCAGATCTTCACCGACGCCATGTAGCTGTCGTAGCGGTACTCGGAGAAGCGGGTCCACAGCAGCTGGTCGCGCTGGAACGCGCGCATGTCCTGGTGGATCTTCTTGAACTCGGGCGACTTGGCCTCGTGCTCGGCGAAGACTTCCATCGACGCCTTGTAGCCGGCGTCCATCAGTTCCTTCGAGAAGGGCTTCAGCTGCGTCTTGGCGGCCACCAGGCGCTTCAGCGCCAACGGGTTCACCGCGTCGTACTTCGCCGTCATGTCGCGCGCGGCGACCTTGGTGGCGGCGTCGACGATCGCCTTGTTCTCGGCGGACAGGGCGGCGTAGGCCTTGGTGTTGATGAAGAACTCGAGCTCGGCGCCGCCTTCCCACCAGCCGGGGTAGTAGTAGAACGGGGCGACCTTCTGGAAGCCCAGCTTCTCGTCGTCGTACGGGCCGACGAACTCGGTGGCGTCCAGAGTGCCCTTCTCGAGCGCCTGGTACACCTCGCCGGCGGGCATGTTCTGCGCGACGACGCCCAGCTTGGCCATCGCTTCGCCGAACAGGCCGCCGCCCAGGCGCATCTTCAGGCCCTTCAGGTCGTTGACCGACTTGATCTCCTTGCGGTACCAGCCGCCCATCTGCGTGCCCGTGTTGCCCGCGCTCGCGCTCTTGATGTTGTACTGGGCGTAGAAGGCGTCCATCAGCTTGCGGCCGTTGCCGTGCTCCATCCAGGCGTCCATCTGGCGCGCGGTCA
>JAJNBO010000268.1 GCA_021156245.1 Ramlibacter sp.
GCGAGGCCGGGCGCCTCGTAGATGCCGCGGCTCTTGGCCTCGATGATGCGGTTCTCGATCTGGTCGCTCATGCCCAGGCCGTGGCGGCCGCCGATGCGGTTGGCCTCGAGGATCAGTTCGACCGGGTCGCCGAAGGTCTTGCCGTTCAGGGCGACGGGCTGGCCTTCCTCGAAGCGGACGCGCACTTCCTCGGCCTTCACCTGCACCTCGTCGCGCCAGAACGCCACGCCCATGATGGGATTGACGATCTTGATGCCCGTGTTCAGGTTCTCCAGGTCCTTGGCTTCGTGCGTCGCGCCCAGCATGTTGCTGTCGGTGGAATACGCCTTCTCCGCGGACATCTTGTAGCCGAAGCCCGCAGCGGTCATGAACGCGGACATCTCGGCGCGGCCACCCAGTTCGTCGATGAAGGCCTGGTCCAGCCAGGGCTTGTAGATGCGCAGCGCCGGATTGGTCAGCAGGCCGTAGCGGTAGAAGCGCTCGATGTCGTTGCCCTTGAAGGTGCTGCCGTCGCCCCAGATGTGGACGTCGTCCTCCTTCATTGCGGCCACCAGCATCGTGCCCGTGACGGCGCGGCCCAGCGGCGTGGTGTTGAAGTACATCAGCCCGCCGGTGGAGATGTGGAAGGCGCCGCATTGCAGGGCGGCGATGCCTTCGTGCGCGAGCTGCTTGCGGCAGTCGACCAGGCGCGCCTTCTCGGCGCCGTACTCCATCGCCTTGCGCGGGATCGCGTCGTAGTCGGGCTCGTCCGGCTGGCCCAGGTTGGCGGTGTAGGCGTAGGGCAGGGCGCCCTTCTTCTTCATCCAGTGCAGGGCCGCGCTGGTGTCCAGCCCGCCGGAGAAGGCGATGCCGACCTTCTGGCCGAGCGGGAGGTTCTCGAGAATCGTGCTCATGCTGCTTCCGATCAGCCGAAGTGGCAGATGTAGTGATAAGGCTCGGCCACGCGGATCTCGAAGCTGGAGTTGGCAGGCACCGAGAACTTCTCGCCCGCCGAGGACTTCTTCCAGGCGTCCGTGCCCGCCAGCTTGTATTCGCAGGCGCCGGCCACGCATTCCATGATTTCCGCGGCGCCGGTGTTGAAGGTCAGCGTCGCGGGGAGGATCACGCCCACCGACTTCTTCGTGCCGTCGGCCAGGGTGATGCCGTGGCTCACGCACTTGCCGTCGAAGTACACGTTGGCCTTGGTCGCGACCGAGGCGACGTCGAGTTTTTCGGTGGTCATGGAGAAGCTTCCGGGGAAAACCCTCGATTTTAGGCGCTGGCGCGACGGGCCCTGCCGGGCGAATCCGAAAGGGGACCCGCTGCGTACCCATGGGACCAGAATACTTTCCCATGACCATGGCGGATCCCGACCTTCCCTTGATCGCTTTGCTCACGCGCGTGGGCGAACGCATCGCCGACCCCGCGCGGCAACGCGAGAGCGAACGCGCGCTGCGCGAACTGTACGACGCCACCTCCACCAAGCTGTACGGCCTGGCGGTGAAGGTGACCGGCAACCGCCAGTGGGCGGAGGACGTGCTGCAGGAGGCCTACCTGCACATCTGGCGCTCCGCCGGCGACTATCGCGCCAGCCTCAGCCCGCCGATGGCGTGGATGGGGATGATCGTGCGCAGCCGCGCACTGGATTTCCTGCGCCGGCGCACCAGCGAGCGCGCCGACAGCGTCCAGGAGCTGGACGACGTGATCAGCGACACGGTCGCCGGCGACTCACCCAATCCCATGGACACCACGCAGGCCAGCGAGCAGGCCTGGGCCCTGCACGAGTGCATGCGCAAGCTGGAAGGGCGGCAGCGGGAGGTGCTGAGCCTGGCCTACCTGCGCGACCTGAGCCACAGCGAGCTGGCGGAGCAGCTCAAGCTGCCGCTCGGCACGGTGAAGACCTGGATCCGGCGCGGGCTGGACCAGCTGCGCGGCTGCATGGCGCGGTACGCGTGAAGGGATCGCCATGAACATCCTCGAACGCCCCGACCTGATGGACCGCCTGGCGGCGTCGTATGCGCTGGGCACCTTGCGCGGCGGCGCACGGCGCCGTTTCGAAACCCTGGCCCGCAGCAGCCCGACCCTTCGCGTCACGACGCAGGTGTGGCAGGAGCGCCTGATGTCGATCACCGAATTGCAGCAATCCGACACCCCGAGCGCCAACGTCTGGAAGCGCATCGAGAACCTGGTGGCGGCGGAGCCCCGTGCCATGGCGGTGGCCGTGGCCGACGGTGGCAGCGACCTGCTGCGCCGCGCGCGCAACTGGTGGCGCGCCGGTGCGATCGCGGCAGTCACCGCCGCCGTCGCCGCGGTGGCCATCACGCTCAACCTGAGCGGCGAACTGCAGGGCACGCAGGTGCAGCTGGCGCAGTTGCAGGCGCAGGGCCGCGACCTGGTCCGCCAGAACACGCAGCTGGTCGGGCAATTGCAAGCGATGCCGGAGGTGCGCTACGTCTCGGTGCTGCATGACGACAAGGCCACGCCGATGATGCTGGCGATGTACGACCCCAAGCACAACACGCTGACGCTCAAGCGCATGGGCGATTTCCAGGAAGGCCCGGAGAAGTCGCTGCAGCTGTGGGCCGTGCCGCCCTCGGGCGCTCCGCGCTCGCTGGGCGTGCTGGCGGAGCAGCCGGTGCTGCGCCTGACGGCGGCGGAGCAGGTGGTCGGCCAGTCGCCGCTGCTGGCGATCACGCTGGAAAGCAAGGGCGGCGTGCCGGAAGGCACGCCGGCGCAGGGGCCGCTGATCTGGAAGGGCGCGGTGCTGCAGACGCCGTTGTGAACGGATGCCGGGGTCGGCTTGTCGCCGAACCCGGCCTACCGAGCTGCGTAGGCCGGGTTCCGCGCCAGCGGACCCCGGCGCCAAGAAGAAGGGAGGCCGAAGCCTCCCTTTTTTCAACCGGTCCGCGAGAGCGGATCAGCGCCAGCGGCCGCGCCAGCCGAAACCGAAGCTCACGCGGGGACCGTAGCCCCACGGACGGTAGTAGCCGGCCCAGGGACGGTAGCCGACCCACGGGCGGTAGCCAACCCAGGGGCGGTACGCCGGGACCACGGTGACGCCGATGGCCGGCGCGTAGCCGTACCCGTAACCGTAGCCATACGCCGGATAGGCGGGATAGCCGTAGCCAGGGCCGTACGCATAGCCGGGATGGCCGTAGAACATGGCCATGTCGCCGCTCTCGGTGGGCGACGTGTTGGTGCCCTGGCGCTCCTGCTCGGGCGGCACGGCTTCACCGTAGTTGCGCGACACGTCCGGCTCAGCGCCCGGCTGCATCGGCTGCTGCATGTACTGCGGGTGCTGCTGCATGTGATGCGGATGCTGCATGGGTTGCGGCATCTGCATCGGCTGCGGCTGCTGTGCGTACTGCACCGGCGGCGCGGTGACCGGGCCGCCGGCGACGGCCTGGCCGCGGTACATGCGCATCACGGGGCGCACTTCGCCGCGCGGCGTCACGCGCACGCGGATGGAGGGGCCCGGGTCGGTGGGCAGCTGCGCCTGGTAGCGCTGGCCGTTGTACTCGTACGTGACGTTGTAGCCGACGGTGCGGTTCTCGTAGGTCACCGGACCCGCGCACGTGGGAACCATGCGCGCGTTGTTCCTCGCCTCGATGCTGTTGCCCACCGCGCCGCCGGCGATGGCGCCCAGGCCGATCGCCGCGGCCTGGCCCGTGCCGCCGCCGATGGTGCTGCCGATGGCCGCGCCGGCGATGGCGCCGAGGACGGCGCCGCCACCCGTGGTGGGGCCTTGCATGGGAACATAGGCCTGGCTGCAAACCGGCACTTGCTGCACGACGGGCGTGCTGGAGACGACGGTGCCGGTTTCCTGCGCCGCGACGCCGAAGGCCGCGAGGCCCATGGCGGCGAAAATGACTGACTGCTTCATGGCAAGAACTCGTTGAACTAGGTGCCGAAAGTTTAGTTACGCGCCAGGGCTGCCGAGCAGCTTTACACCCGAAGGCCCGTAAAGTTCACGGTTTAGCGGTCGGTGCGCAACGCCCAGCCGACGGGGTCGAAGCCGACCGTGGTGGAGCCATCGGGCCAATCCACCACCGGCCGCTTGATCACGCTCGGCTGCTCCATCAATAACGCACGGGCCCCTGCCGCGGTTGTCACGGCCTGCTGGACGGCAGGGTCCAGCTTGCGCCAGGTGGTGCCCTGCCGGTTGACCAGCCGCTCGCCGTCGGGCGACTGCATCCAGGCCTCCAGGCGGTCCGCCGGCACGCCTTCCTTGCGGAAATCGTGGAAACGGTAGGCCACGCCGCGGTCCTGGAGCCAGGCCCGTGCCTTCTTGACGGTGTCGCAGTTGGGGATGCCGTAGAGGGTGATCGTGGCCATGCGGAAATGATAGGCGCGCCAGCCGCGACAATCCGGCCCATGAAAGAACTCGGCGACTGGCTCGCGCACTGCGAGCGCCTGCATCCGAAGACCATCGACCTCGGCCTCGACCGCGTGCAGGCCGTGGCGCAGCGCCTCGGCTTGCGCTTCGACTGCCCGGTGGTCACCGTGGCCGGCACCAACGGCAAGGGTTCCACCTGCGCCATGTTCGAAGCGATCGCGCTGCAGGCCGGCTACCGGCCCGGCGTCTACACGTCCCCGCACCTCGTGCACTTCGAGGAGCGCTGCCG
>JAJNBO010000269.1 GCA_021156245.1 Ramlibacter sp.
CGTTCCCGCTTCGTTGTGCGCGGGCATCAGGACCACGTACGAGGGAAGCGGGCCGCTGCGCGGCGTCGCGGCGGACGGACGCTGGCGCCATCCGGCCAGCACCTGCACGACGAGGACCAGCACCAGCAGGAACACCAGGAAGATCCAGGCGCTGCCAAGGGCGAGGAAGAATGCGCTCACGCCGCACCCCCGAAGAATTGCATCAGCTTGCGCGCGCCGCCGGCGGCCGAGTGCCGCCGCGTGACGCGTTCGCGCGCGCTGCTCCCCATCGCCTCCAGGCGGGAAGGCTCCGCGCGCATGAGGTCCGTCCACGCCTGGACCAGGGCGGCGCAGTCGCCGGCCGGCACCAGCCAACCCTCCTGGCCGTCGCGCACGAGCTCCGGGATGCCGGCGATGCTGGTCGTGATGACGGGCCGAGCCAGGGCCATCGCCTCCATGATCACGACGGGCAGGCCTTCGGCGAAGCTGGGAAGGATCAGGGCCCGCGCCTGCAGCAGCAACTCGCGCACCTGCTGTCCGCTCACCCAGCCGGTGATGCGGACGCGGTCACGCAGCTGGTAGGCATCGATCAGCCGCTCCAGCTCCGCGCGCATCTCCCCATCACCCGCGAGCACGAGCTCGAAGTCCTCGCCACGGCGCGCCATCTCGCGCGCCGCCGAGAGCAGGAGCATCTGCCCCTTCTGCTCGCAAAGCCGGCCGACGCACACCACCATGCGCGAAGCGGGCGGGACGTCTTGCACCGCCTGCGTGAAAGCTTCGTCGACGCCGCACCGCACCACCTTCACCTTCGGCCAGTGCGCATGGGGGATCCAGCGATACAGCTGGCTGCGCCCGAACGAGCTGATGGCCGCCACGAAGCTGGCCGCCTGGACTTTCTCGCCCAGGTGGAGCCCCGCGGGCATGTCGAACTCCTCGGGGCCGTGCACGGTGAACGAAAACGGGGGGCCCCCCAGCCGCGCGCACAGCATGGCCACCTCGGTGCCATTGGTGCCGAAGTGCGCATGCACGTGGGCCACGCCCTCGCGTTGCGTGAGTTCCCGCAGCAGGCAGGCCTGCGCCAGGTAAGCCAGGTGCACCGGCCACGGCCGCGGCGACATGCGCGCCATCCCGATCGCGCAGCGGGCCGCCTGCACGAAGCGGCGCGGCGAGTCGAGGAAGACGCGCAGCGACGCGGACAGCAGCGGCCCGGCGTGCTGCAGCAGGTAATGTGTCTTGCGTCGCTCTTCCTCGTCGGCGCGATCGACCAGCGCATCCTTCCACCCGCGCGAGGCCACGCGCAGCACGCTGGTGCCCATCGCCTCCAGCGCCAGGATCTCGCGGCGGATGAAGCTGTGGCTGACCTTCGGGTACTGGTTGACGAGATAGGCGACGCGCATCATTTGTGTTCGATCAGGCGTACCGGCGCCGAGGTCAGGCGCGTGCCGGCGAACCGCAGCACGCCCACGAACTCGGGGAACCTGGCCAGCACCAGGTAGAACGCGCGCGTCCACCCGCCGGGGCCCCGCGCCAGGCGAAGCATCTGCAGCGGATACACCAGCAGCAGGAGCAGCGCCCACGGACTCACCATGGCCCCGAGCAGCAACGCCGACAGCGGCAACACGCCGCCGTAGAACACCGCACGCAGGGTTTCGCGCACCCAATGGCGTTCGCGGCCCATGCCGTGCAGCCACGCGCCCTCCACGAAGGCATGGCCACCGCGCATCGTGCGCCGCCACCACTGGATGAAGCGCGTCATCGCGGCGTCGTGCAGCGCCATTTCGACGGCCAGCCGATGGATGCGCCACCCCTCCGCGCGCAAGCGCACGCAGAGCTCGGGCTCCTCGCCGGCGATCAGGTCTTCGCGGAATCCGCCCGCCTCCTGGAAGGCGGACAGGCGCATCAGCGCGTTGCCGCCGCACGCCTTCGCGTCGCCGGCAGGCGCGTCCCATTCCAGGTCGCACAGGCGATTGAAGACGGAGTGGTGCGGGTGGCGCTCGCGCAGGCGGCCGCAGGTCACGGCCACCTCCGGATGCTGCATGAGGAAGCCGACGCCTTCGGCCAGCCACTTCGGCTGCAGCTCGCAGTCCCCGTCGAGGAACTGGACGAACTCCACGGCTGCATTCACGCCGAGCAACGCGCGCACGCCGGCGTTGCGGGCCCGCGCCGCGGTGAAGGGCTGCGACATGTCGAGGGCCACGCAGTGGGCGCCGAAACGGCGCGCCAGCTCGAGCGAGCCGTCGGTCGAACCCGAGTCGACGTAGACGACCTCGCACGCGCCGAACGGGATCGCTCCCAGGCAGACGCGCAGGCGCTCACCCTCGTTGCGTCCGATCACGACCACTCCGATACGCGGATTCATGCCGGTCACCGGGTGGGCTGGCTGCCGAGCCTGGTGCGGCCCGCCAGCTGGAACGTGATGCGGCTGCACTGGAACTGCCGCCATGCGGACGCAGCCCTGCCCTTGAGCAGGTCCTTGCAGGCAAGGAGGAAGTCGCCAAGCAGGACCAGGCCAAGGTGCAGCCAGAGGCCGCCCATGCCGAAATGCTTGCGCGTGTAGAGCAGGTCGCTCTCGGTCTGCAGCACGGAGATCTGCCTTTCATGCGTGAGGCTGGCCACGGACTTGGCGCTTTCGCCGCCCAGGTGGACCACGCTGGTGGAGGGAAGGTAGGCGACGCTCCAGCCCGCGTTGCGCGTGCGCCGGCAGTGGTCGACCTCCTCGCAATACAGGAAGAAGCGCGGATCGAACAGGCCCACCTCGTCCAGCACGGCGCGCCGCACCAGGTAGTAGCAGCCCGGGACCCAGTCGCAGTCGCCCTCCTGCGTATGGTCCTGCTCGCTGTCCAGGCGGGCGCCCGGCACGGGCAGCAGCCGCTGCAGGCCGGTGCGGCGCAGGAAGGCGTTCAACGGCGTCGGGAACGAGCGCCGCGACGGCTGCAGCGTGCCGTCGGCATCGGTGAGGCGCACGCCGAGGATGCCGCAGCGCGGATGCGCGTCCATGTACGCGAGCGACTTGCCGATCGTGCCCGGCGACATGAACGCGTCCGTGTTCAGCAGCAGCACGTATTCGGAGCGCACGTGCTCCAGCAGCTGGTTGTTCGCGCGGCCGAACCCGACGTTCTCTTCATTCTGGATGAACACTTCGCACGGAAGCGTCGTCCGCACTTTTTCGCCGGAGCCGTCGGTGGACGCGTTGTCCACGGCCAGCACGCGCAGGCCGAAGCCTTCGCGCTCGGCCTGCTCCAGCGTTTCGCGCAGCGCGTCGATCAGGTGCGCCGAGTTGAAGCTGACCAGGAGCACGTCGATGACGCGCGTCGCGACGCGCGCCGGCCGGCTCGGCGAGGCTTCGATCATGACCTGGCTTTCATCTTCAAATCGCAACACTTTGACATCTCCTGTGGCCGCATGGTTGAGTGTGACCGCATGAGCCACTTCAAAGGATAGCTCGATCGAACCCATTCACCGGGGGCCGGCGCTGGCTCTACATGCGAGTCGAGCAATCGGCCTACAAACCGATGGCCCGTTGGGACCAATCCCGCGCCCTCGCAGCAACGCCCGTCGCCATAGCATTCCTGCAGGTTCAAACAACAGGGAGAAATGCCATGCCGGCATCCGGTCGATTTGCGCTGGGTCACGCGCTGATCCACCGCCACGGTTTCGAGGAGGCGATCCAGGAAGTGGTGCGCCTGTCGGTGCGCCCCGCGCCCTCCTTCGTGGTCACCCCCAATGCCGACCAGGTGGTCAACCTGGAAGACGACGCCGCGCTGCGCGCTGCCTATTCCCGCGCCGACCTGGTCGTGCCCGACGGCATGCCCGTCGTCTGGGCCTCCCGGCTGCTCGGCGCCCCGCTGAAAGAACGCGTCACCGGGTCGGACATGATGCCCAAACTCTGCGAAATCGCGGCGCAAAGGCGTCTCAAAGTGTTCCTGCTCGGCGGCATGCCGGGGGTGGCCGAGCGGGCGGCCGCCAACCTCATCCATGCCTATCCCGGCTTGCGGGTCACCGGCACGCTGTGTCCGCCGCTGGGCTTCGAGCGCGACGCGCAACAGAACGCCGACATCGTGCAGGCCATCCGCCGCAGCGATGCGGACCTGATCTTCGTGTGCCTGGGCTCCCCCAAGCAGGAAGTCTGGATCGACAAGCACCTCGCCCAGTTCGACAAGGGCGTGTTCCTGGGCGTGGGCGCGGCGATCGACTTCTGCGCCGGCACCGTGCAGCGCGCCCCCCAGTGGATGCGGCGCAGCGGGCTCGAGTGGCTCTACAGGCTGTCGCAGGAGCCGCGCCGGCTTGCCGGGCGCTACGCCCGCGACCTGTACTTCTTCGTGCTTGTTGCCCGCGAATTCGCCCGTCGCCGGGCGCCGACGCACCAGGCCGGTTAACGGACGGCGCGCGCCGCGCGAGACACCCTGGGCTCCGGGCCCGCGGCGCGTTCCCCGCGTGCAGAGGCGCGCACCACCCGGGCATAGCCGACCAGCATGCCTGCCAGACACCAGTACAGCCACGGGATCACGACGATGCTGCTGACGGTCAGGATGATCACCATCACGGCCACCTGAACCGCCACCAGCGAGCGGCCCAGGATTTCCGCATCCTCCAGCTTGGCCCGCTGGGCCTGCTTGCGCGCTCCC
>JAJNBO010000270.1 GCA_021156245.1 Ramlibacter sp.
TGCGGGCCGTTGAGCGCGGCGACGACCGCGGCCTGGCTGATCGAAGAAGGGTTCAGCGAACACTGCGCCTGCATGCGCGCCATCGCGCGGATCAGCATCGAAGGGCCCGCGCCGTAGCCGAGTCGCCACCCGGTCATCGCATACGTCTTCGACGCGCCGTTGACCACGAGCGTCCGGTCAGCCAACTGCGGCGCGGCTTCCGCAAACGTGACGAACCGGCGGCCGTCGAACACGATGTGCTCGTACATGTCGTCGGCGAGGATCCACACGTGCGGATGCCGCTCCAGCACCGCGGCGAGCGCCTGCAACTCCTCGGGCGTGTAGACGGCGCCGCTGGGATTGGAAGGCGAGTTGAGCATCACCCACTTGGTGCGCGGCGTGATCGCGGCGTCCAGTTGCGCGGGCGTGATCTTGAAGCGGGTGCCGGGACTGGTGGGCACCCACACGGGCACGCCTTCGGCGAACTCGGTCATGATCGCGTACGCCACCCACGAGGGCGCGGGGATGACGACTTCGTCCCCCGGATCCAGCGTCGCCATCAGCGCGTTGTAGAGGACCTGCTTGCCGCCGGCGGCGGCCGAGATGTTCTCGGGCCTGAACGCGAGCCGGTTCTCGCGCCGGAACTTGGCGACGATCGCCTCCTTCAGCTCCGGCGTGCCGTCGACGGGCGTGTAGCGCGTCTGCCCCTCGCGCATGGCGCGATGGGCCGCTTCGATCACGTGGTCGGGGGTCGGGAAATCGGGCTCGCCCTGCGACAGGCCGATGATGTCCACGCCGGCGGCGCGCAGCTCTCGCGTGCGCTGGGCCGAGGCCGCCGAGGCAGAGATCCGGGCGCGTTCGACGCGTGCGGACAGGAACATTTTCTAGTTCACCACGATGGCGGCCTCGCGGACCACCTTCGACCACTTCTGCCGCTCGCGGGCGATGTGCTCGCTGAACGATTCCGGCGTGCCGCCCACCGCCTCGGCGCCCTGCTCCGCCAGCTTCTGGCGCATGTCGGGGCTGGCGAGGATCGCGTTGATCTCGCGGTTGAGTCGCGCCACCACTTCGGGCGGCGTGGCAGCCGGCGCGGCGATGCCGCTCCAGGACAACGATTCGTAGCCGGGGGCGCCGGACTCCGCGACGGTCTTCACGTCCGGCAGGGCGGGCGTGCGCTGCGACCCGGTCACCCCGAGAACGCGCACCTTGCCCGACTTGATGTGCGCGACGGCGCCCGGCATGTTCTCGAACATCATCGACACGCGGCCGGAGATCACGTCCGGCAGGGCCTGGCCGCTGCCCTTGTACGGGATGTGCAGCAGGTCCGTGCCCGTCATCAGGCGGAAGAGTTCGGCCGACATGTGCGTCGACGAGCCGGAGCCCGAGGATGCGAAGGACACCTTGCCGGGCCCGGCCTTGGCCGCCGCGACCACGTCGCCCACGGTCTTGAACGGCGAGTCGGCCGGAACGATCAGCACGTTGGTGATGGACGCGATGTAGATGACCGGCTTGAGGTCCTTCTCCGCGTCGTAGCTCAGGTTCTTGTACATGGCGTTGTTGATCGCCATGACCCCCGTGGTCGCCATCAGCAGCGTGTAGCCGTCGGCAGGCGACTTGGCGACGGCGTCGGCCCCGATGTTGCCGCCGGCGCCCGGGCGGTTGTCGATGACGACGGGTTGTCCCAGGGCCGTCGCGAGGCGGTCCCCCACCAGCCGCGCGAAGATGTCCGTGGACCCGCCCGGTGCGAACGGGACCACGATCCTCAGTCCGCGGGACGGCCAGGCTTGCGCATGGGCACTGGGCAGGACAGCGGCGAACAGGGCGACGCCCGTGATCGCGGCGAGCAGTCTGGCACGCATGGGGATACCTCCTGCCGGCAGTATCACACCAAAAAAGGGGCCCGCCGAAGCGGGCCCAACATCCAGAGGAGACCTTGCGTTGCCATGGGCCCGCGGCGTGCCACCGCGGGCGTAGCACCAACTTATCGGTTGTAGGCGGTTTCGCCGTGGCTGGAGATGTCCAGGCCTTCGCGCTCTTCCTCTTCGGTCACGCGCAGGCCGACCAGCAGGTCGACCACCTTGTAGGCGATGAAGGAGACCACGCCGGACCAGAGGACCGTGAAGACCACGCTCTTGAACTGGGTCCAGACCTGGCCGCCGATGGTGAAGGTGTCGGGCGCCAGGCCACCCGTGCCGCCCAGGCCTTGCGAGGCGAACACACCCGTCAGCAGCGCGCCGACGATGCCGCCCACGCCGTGGACGCCGAAGACGTCGAACGCATCGTCCGCGCCCAGCATCTTCTTCAGGCCACCCACGCCCCACAGGCAGACCAGGCCGGCGATGAGGCCCAGCACGATCGAGCCCATCGGGCCGACGAAGCCGGCCGCGGGGGTGACGGCCACCAGACCGGCGACGGCGCCGGAGGCGGCACCCAGCATGGAGCCCTTGCCCTTGGACAGCGCCTCGCCCGCGATCCACGACAGCGTGGCGGCCGCGGTGGCCAGCACGGTGTTGACGAAGGCCAGGCCGGCGGCGCTGTTGGCGGCGCCGGCGGAACCGGCGTTGAAGCCGAACCAGCCCACCCACAGCAGCGAAGCGCCCACCATGGTCAGCGTCAGCGAGTGCGGCATGAATGCTTCCTTGCCGTAGCCGACGCGCTTGCCCAGCACGTAGGCGCCCACCAGGCCGGCGACGCCGGCGTTGATGTGCACGACGGTGCCGCCCGCGAAGTCCAGCGCGCCGTCGGCGCCCAGCAGGCCGCCGCCCCACACGATGTGGGCCATCGGCACGTAGGAGAACGTGAACCAGATGGCGGAGAACAGCAGCACCGCGGAGAACTTGATGCGTTCGGCGAAGGAGCCGACGATCAGCGCCGTGGTGATGGCGGCGAAGGTGCCCTGGAACGCGACGAACACGTACTCGGGGATCGTCGTCAGCGCGCCGAAGGTCTCCAGGCCCACGCCCTTGAGGAAGATCTTGTCCAGGCCGCCGACGAACTTGCCCTCGCCCGCGAAGGCCAGGCTGTAGCCGTAGAGCGCCCACAGGATGCTGACCAGCGAGAACACCACGAACACCTGCATCAGCACCGACAGCATGTTCTTGGAGCGGCCGAGGCCGCCGTAGAACAGCGCCAGGCCGGGGATGGTCATCAGGATGACCAGCATGGTGGAAGTCAGCATCCAGGCGGTGTCGCCGGAATCGACCTTGGGGGTGGGTGCGGGCGCTGCGGCTGGCGTGGCTGCCGTGGCGGTGGCAGGCGCCGCTGCCGCGGCGGGCGCGGCCGCGGCCGGTGCTGCTTCGGTGGCCGTGGTGGCGGGCGCGGCCGGTGCCTGGGCGACAGCCACCGAGCTGCCGATCAACAGGCCCAGGCCGACGGCCAGGGATGCGAGAAGTTTCCTCATGACGATGTCTCTCTTGCGTGTGTGGATGGGTTTTAGAGGGCTTCCTTGCCGGTCTCGCCGGTCCGGATGCGCACGACTTGCTCCAGGTCGTACACGAAGATCTTTCCGTCGCCGATCTTGCCGGTGCGGGCCGCGCCTTCGACGGCTTCGATGACGCGCTCCACGAGGTCGTCGGCCACCGCCGCCTCGATCTTCACCTTGGGCAGGAAATCGACCACGTATTCGGCGCCGCGGTACAGCTCGGTGTGCCCCTTCTGGCGGCCGAAGCCCTTGACCTCGGTGACGGTGATGCCCTGCACGCCGATCGCCGAGAGCGACTCGCGCACTTCGTCGAGCTTGAAGGGTTTGATGATGGCGGTGACGAGTTTCATGCCTTGCTCCTTCTGAACGTCAGAACGCGTACTTGACCCCGAGCACCAGCGTGGCCTTGCCCAGGTTCTTGTTGCCGGGACCGCGGTAGCCGTTGGTGTCGGTGTCGACATAGGCGGCGCTGGCCGACAGGCCGTTGCCGAAGTCCTTGCCGAGCGCGACGGACCAGTCGGTGTACGAAGACGCGGAGTTGTTGCGCACGCGCTGGTAGCCGACGTGCGGCGTGACCGTCAGGCCCCAGAACCCCGTGTCGAAGGTGGCGGCCAGGTCGAGGTAACCGCTGCCCTTGCTGTCGGCGAAGCCGAACAGGTTGGTGACGGCGTGCGAGTACTTCAGCGTGGCGGGGCCCCAGGTGCCGGCGACGTAGATCTCGGTGGTGTCGGGGTTGGGGGAGATGTCCGAGCCCGGGTAGAAGTAGCGCAGCGCGCCGACATCGAAGGCGAAGTCGCCCAGCCCGAACTTGTAGCCGCCGTAGAGGTCGACCTCGATGCTGGAGTCGCCGCCCGCATCGTCGATCCACTTGATGGTGGAGCCCCAGGTGCCGACATAGAAGCCGCTCTTGTGCGAGAAGTCGGCGCCGCCTTGCAGGGCCGGCTTCAGGCGCGTCTGCGAGATGCCCCGGTAACGGTAGTCGGTGACCGCGCCCACGTTGAAGGAGAACGTGTAGTCGGGCTCCGGCGCCGCCGGCTGGGGCGCCTGCGCCATCACCGCGCCCGAAGCAGCGAGGGTGGCCAGGAGCACGGCAAGTTTGGCTTTCATGAGGGAATCTCTCCGTTCGTTTGTGGGATGCAGACCCTGATAGCAGGAGGCGTGCCATCCACCAGAAGAAGGGTTCCGG
>JAJNBO010000271.1 GCA_021156245.1 Ramlibacter sp.
CGCACCGTGGACGATCGCGTCGCCGGCGTGGTGTTCACCTTCCTCGACATCACCGAGCGCAAGCAGGCCGAAGAAGCGCGCATGTGGCTGTCCGCGGTGGTTTCGGCCACGTCCGACGCGATCATCAGCTTCGCGCTCGACGACACCATCCTGAGCTGGAACAACGGCGCGCAGCGCCTGTTCGGCTACGCCACCGATGAGGCCATCGGCCGGCCCATGAGCATGCTTGTCGGCGATGGCGCCGAGGAGCAGCAATGGGTGATGGCCGAGATCGCGGCCGGGCGTGGCGTCGAGAACCTCGAGACCTTGCGCAGGCGGAAGGACGGCAGCCAGGTGCAGGTGGCCCTGACGGTCTCGCCCATCAAGGATGCCGCGGGGCACGTGCTCGCCGGCACCGCCATCACCCGCGACATCACGGCTTCCCGCACGGCGGCGGAAGCCCTGCGCCAGAGCGAGGAGAGGCTGCGGCTGATCGTGGAGAGCGCCGTCGAATACGCGATCTTCTCCACCGACCTCGAGCGGCGGGTGACCAGCTGGAACGCGGGCGCGGAAAGGCTCCTGGGTTTCCAGACCCAGGAGATGATCGGCCAGTCCGCCGACATCATCTTCACGCCGGAGGACAAGGCGTCGAAAGCCCCCGAGAAAGAGGCGAGCACCGCGCGGCAGGAGGGCCGGGCGGCGGACGAGCGCTTCCACATGCGCAAGGACGGCAGCCGCTTCCGCGGCACCGGCATCATGATGCTGATGCGAAACGAGGCCGGCGAGGCGGTGGGCTTCGTGAAGATCCTGCGCGACCTCACTCGGGCGGAACCGGCCCCTGACGCGAAGTAACCCGGGCGCGCCCGGTGCTCACTGCGCGCCGGCCCGCGGCCGGCGCAATCCGATGCGCAGGCACCGGTGGCGCAGTGCGTCCACGGCGCCGGTGTGGTGCAGGCGCACCTCGAGGGCGTCATCCATCGCCAGGCCGCCGTGGCCGAAGTGTGCCCGCCACAGGATGTGCACCAGTTCGGAATGGGCGATCAACAGTTCCACCCACTGCACGCGCGCTTCGGGAAGTGCGGAGGCGTACATGCGGATCTGCTCGATCTGCTCGCTGACGCTGCGGTATCGCTCCATGTCGGGCCACCCCGCGATCATCCGCGCGGTGTCCGCCGCATAGCGCTCCAGGGCCGCCACCAGTTGCACGGCAATGGCGTCGAAGGCAGCGGCGGGGTGCGCGGACATCGTAGGGCCTCGGCGGCCAGTCTACGTCGGCTTCCGGACGCGAGCAGCCCCGGGCATCGCCCTTAGGCAAATGCCCGATGTGCGATCGCCTTCAGGCGAACAGCGCCTTGTGCTGTTCCCGCAGCAGGTTTTTCTGCACCTTGCCCATGGTGTTGCGGGGCAATTGATCTACGACAAAGCACCGCTTGGGGATCTTGAAGTTCGCCAGCTGCGACTTCAACGAAGCGATGAGCTTGTCCGGCTCCAGCCGCGCCCCCGGCTTCGGGATGACGACCGCCACCCCGACTTCGCCGAAGTCCGGATGCGGAACGCCCACCACCGCGCTCTCGGCGACTCCGGGGACGTCGTTCAGGTAGCCTTCGATTTCCGCGGGGTAGACGTTGTAGCCGCCGCTGATGATCAGGTCCTTGCTGCGTCCGACGATCACGACGTAGCCGCGCTCGTCGATCTTGCCCACGTCGCCGGTCTTGAACCAGCCGTCCGCGGTGAATTCCTCCTTTGTCTTCTCGGGCATGCGCCAGTAGCCCTTGAACACGTTCGGCCCTTTCACCTGGATGCCGCCGATCTCGCCGGCGGGCAGGTCCTTGCCTTCGTCGTCCCGCACGCGGATGCCGACGCCCGGAAGGGGGAAACCCACCGTGCCGCCGCGCCGCTCGCCGTCCTTCGCCTCGTAAGGGTTCGACGTCAGCATCACGGTCTCGCTCATGCCGTAGCGTTCGAGGATGGTGTGGCCCGTGCGCTCCTTCCATTCGTTGAACGTTTCCAGCAACAGCGGCGCCGAACCGGAAACGAACAGGCGCATGTTGCGGGCGACGACCTTGTTCAGCCGGGATTCCGCGAGCATGCGCGTGTAGAGCGTGGGCACGCCCATGAACACGGTGGCGTCCGGCATCCGCTCGATCACGCGCTTGGGGTCGAACTTGCCGAACCACAGAATCCTGCTGCCATTGAGCAGCGCGCCGTGCAGCGCCACGAAGAGCCCGTGCACGTGGAAGATCGGCAGCGCGTGGATCAGCACGTCGCCTTGCCTCCATCCCCAATAGGTCTTCAGCACTTCCGCGTTGGACAGCAGGTTGCCGTGCGTGAGCATCGCGCCCTTGCTGCGCCCGGTCGTGCCGCTGGTGTACAGGATGGCCGCGAGGTCGTCGTCCCGGCGCGCGATCGGCTGGTGCCGGTCGGAATGGCGCGCCGCGCGCTCGAGCAACGACCCGTCGCGCGCGTCCCCGAGGCTGAAGACGTGGTGGGTGCCGGCCTGGAAGGCGATCTTGCTCACCCAGCCGAAGTTGGCGGGGCTGCACACCACCACCGCCGGTTCCGCGTTGCCGACGAAGTACTCGATCTCGGCCTTCTGGTAGGCCGTGTTCAGCGGCAGGAAGACGTAGCCGGCCCGCAGCGTGGCGAGGTACAGCATCATCGCTTCGACCGACTTCTCCACCTGCACCGCGATGCGGGCGCCCTCCTCCAGCTTCAAGGACGCCAGCAGGTTGGCGATCATGGCGGTGCCCCGCTCCAGGTCGCGCCAGCTGTAGGCGAGCCCGGTGTCGGTCTCGACGGCGATGCCGTCGAGGTCCTGGGGGAAGGCGGCGCGCAGCGCCGCGAACAGGTTGCAGTTGTCCATCGGTCGGGGATCGGTCTAGGGGAAGCGGGGCGGTCGTTTTTCAAGGAAGGCGGCAATGCCTTCGCGGTGTTCTGCGCTGGTCGCGTAGTCGTAGGCGCGCTCGAGAAGGTCCGCGGGCGGCGCCGCATCGGCAGGCTGGCCGGCGAGCCGCCGCAGCATGCGCTTGTTCATGCGCGCCGCCTGCGGCGCCAGGCGGGCGATCCGTTCGGCCGTGGCAACGCATTCGTCCGCGAGGCCCTCGTCGTCCACGACGCGCTGCAGGAAGCCGCGTGCCTTCATCTCGCCGGCATCCAGGATCGCGGCTTCCAGCAGCATCTCGCGCAGCGTCGCTTCGCCGGCGGCCGCGGCGACGAGCTGCAGTTCACGCGGAGCCATGGGGAAGCCGAGCCGCGCGATGGGCGCGCCGAAGCGGGCGGCTGCGCCGGCGATGCGGATGTCGCAGCAGCTGGCGATCTCGAGGCCCGCGCCCATGCAGGCGCCTTCGATCTCGGCCACGATCGGCACCTCGCACGCGAGCATCGCGGCCAGTCCGCCCCACACGTCCTCTTCATGGAAGCGGCGCAGCGACTCCGGGTGGAAGCGGAACGAGGGGTACTCCGCGATGTCGCCGCCCGCGCAGAAGCCGCCGTTCTCGCCCCGGATCACCACGCAGCGCAGCGCGCGGTCCTCCTGGATGCGCAGGAAGGCGTCGCGCAGCTCGCGCCACATGGCGCGGGACATGGCGTCGAGCTTGCCGGGGTGCGACAGCGTCACGCGCCCGATGGGGCCCAGCACCGCCAGCCGCACCTGTCCCGCCATGGCCGCCTCAGTCCGCCTTGACGTTGGAGGCCTTCACCACGGTGGCCCAGCGCTTGATCTCGCCGTCGATGAACGAGCCGAACTGCTGCTGGGACAGGTTCGGGAACTCGGCGCCCTGGGATGCCCACACGGCCTTCAGGCGCTCGGACTGGATCGCCTTGCGCACCTCTTCGGCCATGCGCTGCTGCACGTCGGCCGGCGTGCCCTTGGGCGCCCAGATGCCGTACCAGGTGGTCACGGTGTAGTCGGGCAGGCCCATCTCGGACGCGGAAGGCACGTCCGGCAGCGCGGGGTTGCGCGTGCTGCCCGAGACCATCAGCGCCTTGATGCGGCCGCCCTTGATGTGGGCCGCCGACGAGCCGAGGCCGTCGAACATGAGGTCCGCGTTGCCGGTGATCAGGTCCTGCAGCGCGGGGCCGGCGCCGCGGTACGGGATGTGCGTGATGAACGTCTTGGTCTGCAGCTTGAAGAGCTCGCCCGCGAGATGGTGCGAGGTGCCGTTGCCGGCGGAGGCGTAGTTGTACTTGCCCGGATTGGCCCGCATCAGGGCGAGGAACTCCTTGAAGTCCTTCGCGGCGATGCGCTGCGGGTTGACCACGATCACCTGCGGCACGCGCGCCACCAGCGTGACCGGGACCAGGTCCTTCTGCAGGTCGTAGTCGAGCCGCGGATAGATCGAAGGCGCGATGGTGTGGTGCACGGCGCCCATGAAGAAGTTGTAGCCGTCCGGCGCGGCACGCGATGCGATCGACGCGCCGACCGTCCCGCCGGCCCCGCCCTTGTTGTCGATGACGAGCTGCTGCTTGGTCTGCTCGGCGAACTGCGCGGCCAGCGGGCGCGCAAAGGCGTCGGTGCCGCCACCCGCGGGAAACGGCACGACGAGCTGCACCGGCTTGGCCGGCCATGCGGAGGATTGCGCGTAAGCGAACGGAACGGCGGCGGCGCACCGGCTTGGCCGGCCATGCGGAGGATTGCGCGTAAGCGAACGGAACGGCGGCGGCGGCAGCGCCGGCGGCCGCCACGCGCAGGACGTCGCGGCGGTTGGGTCGAATAGGATGCATCTCGTTGTCTCCTTTGCTCTTCTGGATTGCCGGGGGGAACGCGTTAACGGTACAGGTCCTCGACGGCGCCGGCCATGGGGATTTCTCCCTGAGAAAGCATGGCGCGGTGCTTGTCGAGCCGCTTGAGATCGTACAGATAGTTCACCATGAGGCCGAAAGACTGCTTCAGGCCCTT
>JAJNBO010000272.1 GCA_021156245.1 Ramlibacter sp.
ATAGCCGAAGGCCTGGATGCCCGCCGCCACGGCAGGCCGGAGGAGGACCTGGTTCACGTCGGCGTTGATCCGCTCCACGACCTTCGCAGGCGTCGCCGCGGGTGCGAAGATGCCGAACCAGCCATGGATCTCGAAGTCGGGAATGCCTCGCTCCACCAGGGTGGGGATGTGCGGAGCCAGCGGCCAGCGCCAGCGTGTCGACACGCCCAGCAGCTGCACCCCGGCGGCATCGGGATGGGCCTGGAAATCGGAACCGAAGTAGATCTCGACGTCTTCCTCGATGATCGCGCGCATGGCATCCGCCGCCCCGGGGAAGTGCACGGGCACCATGTCGACACCCGAGCGGATCTTCAGCAGTTCGCCCGCGAGGTGCTGCGGCGACCCCGGACCGGCCGTGGCGAACCGCAGCCTGCCGGGATGTGCGCGGGCATGTGCCAGGAACGAATCGACGTCGTGGAACGGCTGGTGCTCGCCGGCTGCCAGGTACAAGGGTCCCCGTGCGTCGCGCTGCTTCCCTCCAGCAGCGTGGCGCCATCAGGCGCCGCGCTGGCCACGAATTCGCTGCCCACGTTGCCGTTGGCGCCCGGCCGGTTGTCGACCGTCACCGGCTGGCCCCAGGCGTCGGCCAGCTCGCGGGTCACGAGGCGCGCGATGGCGTCCGGGGGGCCGCCGGGGCGGAACGGGACCACGTACCGGACAGGTCCCGACGGATAGGGTGCAGCGAGCGCCACTGAGTGTCCGGACGCGTTCGTCATTCGGCCTTGATTCCCCGCTCGCGCACGACACGTCCCCACTTGGCATGGTCGGTCTGCATCCGCGCGGCGAACTGCTCCGGACGGTTGCCGATCGGCTGGAAGCCGAGATCCGTGATGCGGCGGGCCAGCTCGGGTTGCTGCAATGCCGCTGCGACTTCATCGGCAAGCCGCTGGACGACCGGCGCCGGGCTGCCCGCGGGCGCGAGCAGACCCTGCCAGCCATCGGTGTCGAAACCCGGAAGCATGTCTGCCACGCGGCCGACGTCGCGCAGGGCTGCGACCGGCTGGAGGCCCCCGACCGCGATGGCTTTGAGCCTTCCTGCGCGGACGTGGGGCACGGCCGCGAAAGTGGTGTCGAAAGCCATGTCCAGCCGGCCGGCCAGCAATTCCTGCATCGCAGGCGCCGCGCCGCGGAACGGCACGTGCAGGACGAAGAGGTTCGTGTCCGCCTTCAGCAGTTCCATGGCCAGATGCGGACCGGAGCCCACGCCATGGCTGCCGTAGCTGTACCTGCCCGGCGCACGGCGCACGGTGGCCACGAAGCCGCGCAGGTCGGTGGCGGGGAAATCGGGGCGGACCACCAGCACATACGAGCCGGAAACGGTCTGCGTGACCGGCGTGAAGTCTCGCAAGGCATCGAACGGCGCCGCGCCGACGTGCGGCTGGATCACCAGTGAGGACGTATGGCTCAGGAGGGTCTGGCCGTCGGCAGGGGCGTTCGCCACGAACTTCGCGCCTAGCGTCCCTGCCGCACCCGGCTGGTTGTCGATGATGCAGGGCACGCCCAGCACCACCTGCATGCGCGCGGCGATCGCCCGAGGGATCGCGTCTGCGGCGGAGCCGGGCGGAAACGGCACCACCACGCGGATCGGGCCGGCCGGCCAGGACTGCGCCTGCGTTGCCGGATGCAGCGCAGCGATCGCAAGGCTCCCGAGGAGCTCGCGCCGGCGCACCTCGCCTATCCCCTGCCGGCGAGCCGGGCTACCGTGGCCAGGACCTGCGCCGGGTCCATCGGCTTGGTGAGATGCGCCTCGAAGCCGCTGCTCAGGGACCTTGCACGGTCCTCGGCACGGGCGAACGCGGTGAGCGCCAGCGCGGGCAGGCGCTGCAATGCCGGGTGCGGCAATCCGCGCACCATGCGAAGGAGCTGGTAGCCGTCGATGTCCGGCATGCCGATGTCCGACACGAGCACGTCGGGCACGTGCGACCCGAGCAGCGCCATCGCGGCGCGCGCGTCGCCGGCGGACAGGACGCGTGCGCCGCATTCCGACAGCATCCGTTCCAGCAGTTCGCGCGAGTGCGGCTCGTCGTCGACCACCAGCACCTGCAGGCCGGACAGGTCGGGGGCGTCGGCTGGCGAGCTCGAATCCGGGGATTTCCGGTCCGCCTGCGCATCGTCGATGCCGCCGCCGTCGAACAGCGGAATGGAAACCGTGAACGTGGCCCCCTTCCCTTCGCCTGCGCTGCTCGCCGCGACCTGGCCACCGTGGGCCTCGACCAGGTGCCGAACGATCGAGAGGCCCAGCCCGAGGCCGCCGTGCCTGCGCGTGATCGAGCTGTCCGCCTGGCGGAAGCGCTCGAAGATGCGGGTCAGGTGGTCAGGATGGATGCCGCCGCCGGTGTCGCTGATGCTGATTTCGGCCGCGCTCGCGCTCTCGCGCAGGGCCACGCGCACTTCCCCTCCCCGCGGCGTGAACTTCACCGCGTTGGCGAGCAGGTTCCAGACCACCTGCTGCAAGCGTCCGGCGTCCCCGAACACGAGACCCACGGGTTCCATGTGGACGGCCATCGTGATCCCCGCGGCATCCGCCGTCGCGCGGACCATGTCCACCGCCGCCTGCACGAACGTGGCCGGCGCCACCGGCTGCAGGTCCAGCGACAGCTTGCCCGCGCGGATGCGGCTCATGTCGAGCAGGTCGTCGATCAGTTGGAGCTGCACGCGCGTGCTGCGCTCGATCACGTCCACGCCCCGCTGCAGGTCGGCCTGCTGCGCGCCGAGCTTGCGTCGCAGGATGTGTACCCAACCCTGGATGGCACTGAGCGGCGTGCGCAATTCGTGCGACAGCGTTGCCAGGAACTCGTCCTTCACGGTGCTGGCCGCCTCCGCTTCGACGCGGGCGGCGCGTTCGCTTTCGAGCAGCGCCATGCGTTCGTCGGCCGATTGCTGCGCCTTCGCGTACAGCCGCGCGTTGTCGATGGCCACCGCCGCCTGTCCTGCGATGCCGACAGCCAGCTGTTCGCTGCGTTGGGTGAACACCCCCGGCTCCGGATGGCCGAAGAACAGCCCTCCGATTACCTCGCCGGAGCGGCCCGTCACCGAGACGGCAAGGTAGCTGCGAACCGGAAGGTGGCCCTTCGGCATGCCGTGATGCGGCCCCCACTGGCCGTAGCGCGGGTCCGCCAGCACGTCGTGCACCCGGATCGGCGGGTCGCCGCGGAAGGTGGGGCCGAACAGCCCCGTGGGACGCGGATGGCCGAAGTTCTCAAAAGCGGCGCGCGGCGCGCCGGCCAGCGTGTACAGCAGGTACGCCTCGCCATTCTCGTCGCGACCGTTGTAGAAGAAGGCGCCAAACTGCGCGCCCGTCATTTCGGTGGCGGCGTCGGTCACCTGCTGCAGCACCACGTCCAGGTCCAGCTCGCTCGCGAGCGTCGCTCCGGTCCGATTGAGCAGCTCCAGCAGCCGGGACTCCTCACGCTGGGCCGCCTCGCTGCGCATGCGCTCGAGCGCGTCGAAGCAGCGGTCGAGCACCGTCTGCACCAACTCGATGTCCTCCTCCCTCCAGTGGCGCGGCGTCGCCTGGTGGACTGCCATCGCCGCGACGAATCGCCCCTGCTTGTGCAGAGGCGCGCAGATGACCGAGCGGATCTGCGTGCCGCGGTAGGCCGGGAGGTCCGCAGGGGTCACCTGCGGGTCGTCATCGACGTCGTGGACGACGTAGACCACGTTGCGGCGCATCAGGTCGAGCACCCTTTCGCCGAAATCGGCGAACCGGTATCGGCCGACGATGCTGTCGACGCCGTCGTTGTAATCGCCGACCAGGTCGAAGGTGTCCTGGTCGTCCAGCACGTGCGCGTAGGCGCACCGGTTCACCTGCAGGTGCCTGCCCAGCATGGCCGCGGTCACGCGCATCACTTCCTGCGGGTCCGTGAGGGAACGCGTGGCCTGCGCGAGATCGTCGAGGAAGCGCAGGCGCCGCTCGTTGAGCACCCGGCGGGTCGTCTCCGCGAACGTGACCAGCACGCCCTGGACCCGCCCCTCGTCGTCACGGACAGGGCTGTACGAGAAGTTGAAGTAGCAATCCTCGGGGTAGCCGAAGCGCTGGATGGTCAGCTTGAAATCGTCGAAGCCGATCGCCTCGCCGCCCAGCACCTGCTGCCACATCGGTCCGATCGTGGGCCAGATCTCGCTCCAGGAATCCGGCGTCGACGCGCCGAGGGCGGCCGGATGCTTGTCGCCGAGGATCGAACGGTAGGCGTCGTTGTAGAACTGCACCAGCTGCGGCCCCCATGCGAGGTACATGGGCAGCTTGCATTCGAGCAACATGGCCACCGTGCTGCGCAGGCTGGCGGGCCAGGAATCCACGGAGCCGAGCGCGGTCTCGTGCCAGGGGTACTCACGGGTCCTCTCCCCCATCTCGCCAGTTGCCGGAAAGTGCTGGAAGAAGCTGGTGTGCATGCGCCCACGATTGTGGTGAGAGCTGCAAGAGCCCGACGTAGGACGAAGCTGACAACCCGTCCCCCGACGGCACAAGAAGAAAGCCCGGCCTTCTTGCGAAGGTCGGGCTTTCAGATTGGTGGTCGGCGTGGCGGGATTCGAACTCGCGACCCCTTGCACCCCATGCAAGTGCGCTACCAGGCTGCGCTACACGCCGAGCTCTTGATTATAGCCCGACGAAGCGGGCGTTTCCGCCGGAGCTAGTGAACGTTCGAGTTGAGCAGGTCGCGGATCTCGAACAGCTCCCGCCTGAGCAGCTGCAGCTTCTGCGTCATGACGTCGCGCTCCTCGGGCGGCGCATCCTCGAACTGGCTTTCGCCGAAGGACGATTCCTCGACCTCGATGACCTCGACCCCATCGAGCATCACTTCGCCCGCGCGGCGCTTGTCGCGCTCGACCTGCACGATCTCCTGCAGCTTGTTGCGCGCGCCGCTGATGGTGAAGCCCTGGTCGTACAGCAGGTCCCGGATGCGGCGGATCATCAGCACCTCGTGGTGCTGGTAGTAGCGCCGGTTGCCGCGCCGCTTCAT
>JAJNBO010000273.1 GCA_021156245.1 Ramlibacter sp.
GCCTCGCGCCGCGCAAGTAAGCATGGCGATGCATCGGCAGCAAGAGCTCCAGGTGCGGCGCGGCGAGTTGCTGGCGCGCAGCCAGATGCTGCGCGGGCGTCTCGCGGCCGAAACCTTGCCGCTGCAGCGCACCTTGTCGCTTGCCGACGCGGCGCGCGATCGAATGCACTGGCTGATGGCCCACCCCCAATGGCTGGCCGGGATCGTCGCGATTCCGGTGCTGCTGCGCCCGCGTCGCGCGGTCTCGTGGGCCTTGAAGCTGTGGTGGGGCTGGCGCATGATGGGGCGGCTGCGGGGTTTGCTCTCGCTGCAGCCGCATCGCCGGCCCTGATGATTCCGCACCCCATTGTCGGCGCAGAGCGCCCGCCCCGCCCTTTTTCCGCCAGGACACCGACCGCGATCCAGCTCGCACTGGGCGCGGTCGCCACTGCCGCGGCCACTCTGGCGTGTTGGTGGCTCGATGCGCGGATGTCCGTCGCGGGGCTCGCGCTGGTCTACCTCGTAGCGGTGGCCGCCACGGCGACGCTGCTGAACCGGCCGGCCGGGATCGCCGCATCGCTGATGTGCGTGTCGGCGCTGAATTTCTTTTTCGTTCCCCCGCGCTACACATTCGAGGTGGACGGCGCGGAATACTGGTGGACGCTTACCGTGCTGCTAGGCGTCTCACTGGGGCTGAATGCGCTGGTCGCCGGCATGCGCGCGCGCCAGGACCGTGCCGAATTGGGCGAGACACGCGCGGCGCAACTGCACGCGCTGGGAGAAGTGCTGGCCGGCTGCGACGGCCACGCCGCGATGGCGATTACCGCCGCTCGCTGGCTGGCCGGCCAACTCGGTTTGTCGTGCGCCGTCTTTGTGCACGAAGGCGACGGCGCTACCCTGGCGTGCCACCCTTCGGCGGAAACGGCGCAGTTTCACCCCGCGTCGGCGCAGTGGGCCATGGAGCACGGGCGGCCAATCGGACGAGGCTGCGCGGATTGGCCGGACCTGCCACTGTGGTGCGCACCTTTCAGCCAGCGAAACGCGGCGGGCGCCGTGCAGTTGCTGCTGGGCCGCAACGATCGCCCGGGACCGGACGAGCTCGATCACTGGCAAGCCCTGGCGCATCAGGTCGGCCTGTCGGTCGAGCGCGAACGCGCCGCCCAGGCGGCACAGACGGCGCAGGCGCTCGCGCAGTCGGAGGCGACTCGCAATACCCTGCTTGCCTCGCTCTCGCACGACCTGCGCACGCCGCTGGCCGCCATCGTCGGCACCGCGAGCGCGTTGCGCGCACAGGGCAATTCGATGGGTACAGGACAGCGGGCGCAGCTTCTCGCGAACCTGGAAAACGAAGCACGCGACATGACCCTCATGGCCGACAACATCCTGCAGATGGCGCGCCTCGTGCAACCGCGGCTGCAGCTCGCCATGCAGTGGGAGGCGATCGAGGAGTTGCTGGGCAGTGCTGTCGAACGCATGCGGCGGCGCTGGCCGGGCGCCCGCATCCAGTGGCGCGTACCGCCCGGGCTTCCACCCATCCGGGCCGAAGCCGGCCTGATCGCCCAGGTCGTCGCCAACCTGGTGGACAACGCGCTGCGCCACGCGGGCTCGCAGTCCGAAGTCGTCATCCAGGCCGGGCGGAGTCGCGAAGGCGTTTTCATCGCGGTGCGCGATCAGGGTCCGGGGCTGCCCGACGCCGACGCCGCACGCCTCTTCGAGCGCTTCGAACGCGGCGGCAACGGGCCCGGCGCGGGGGGTGCGGGGCTGGGGCTCGCGATCTGCAAGACCATCGTCGAGGCTCACGGCGGGCAGATCCGCGCCCGGCGGTGCAGGCCGGGCACCGAGTTCCGGGTCGACCTGCCGGTCACCGACCCCGAGGCGCTCCATGGATAACGCCACCGTCCTGATCGTCGAGGACGACACATCCATCGCCCAGTTCGTGGCGGCCAGCCTCAGCGCCGCCGGCTTGCGGCCCGTCACCGCGGCGACGGCGGCGCACGGGCTGGACGAAGCCCGTGGCCACAACCCACGGCTCATCATCGTGGACCTCGGGCTGCCCGACCTGGACGGCGTCGAACTGATCACACGCCTGCGCGCCCGTTCGGCCACTCCCATCCTGGTGCTGTCCGCCCGCATCCAGGAGGCGCAGAAGATCGCCGCACTGGATGCCGGCGCCGACGACTACCTGACCAAGCCCTTCGGGGTCGGCGAGCTGATAGCCCGCGTGCGCGCGATGCTGCGTCGCGCAGCCGCCAGCCCCGGGCCGGCGCCGCTCGTGCGAGTGGGCGGCCTGGCGCTGGACCGGGAGGCGCACGAGCTGCGCCTGGACGGATCGCCGGTGCACCTCAGCCCCCTGGAATACCGGCTGCTGGAACGGCTGGCCCTGGCCCAGGGCAAGGTGGTCACGCACAGGCAGCTCCTGGCCGATGTCTGGGGCACGGAGCAGGTCGACCAGCTGCACTACCTGCGGATCTACATGGGGCACCTGCGCGCCAAGATCGAGGCCAACCCGGCCGAACCACGCTACCTGCTCACCGAACTGGGCGTGGGCTACCGGCTGGCCGACGAGTAACCGCCATCGCGCCCGGCAGGGCGTTTATGCGATTTTTACGCCGCCTGCGCGACAAATGGGGCCTCGCATCTCCGAGGGGTTTCATTCCATGCAAGTCGCTCTCCCCGCAGGGGCCGTGCCCGGCAAGTCCCGCACCGCCGCGCTCACGCTGGCGGCGCTCGGCATCGTGTACGGCGACATCGGCACCAGCCCGCTGTACACCATCAAGGAAATCTTCCACAAGTCCACCGGCGTCCCGCTCAACCCCGAGACCATCATCGGCGCGGTCTCGGTGGTGTTCTGGGCGCTGATGCTGGTCGTCACGCTGAAATACGTCGTGCTGATCCTGCGTGCGGACAATCGCGGCGAGGGCGGCATCGTCGCGCTGCTGGCCCTGGCCTCCCAGAGCACTGCCGGCCGGCCGGCACTGCGCAACCGGTTGCTCATGCTGGGCACCTTCGGCGCCTGCCTGTTCTATGGCGACAGCGTGCTCACGCCCGCGATCTCGGTGCTGAGCGCGGTGGAGGGCCTGGAAGTCATCGCGCCGACTCTCAAGCCCTGGGTGCTGCCGATCTCGGTCGGCGTCCTGCTCGGGTTGTTCATAGCGCAGCGCCGCGGCACCGGCACCGTGGGGCGCTGGTTCGGTCCGATCGTGGCCGTGTGGTTCGCCGTGCTCGCCACCGTAGGGGTCTGGCAGATTGCCCAGGCGCCGCAGATTCTGCAGGCGCTTGACCCCGTCCATGCCTGGAGATTCCTGGCTGAACGCGGCTGGGGACTGTTCCTCGCTGTGGGCGCGGTGGTGCTCGCCGTCACGGGCACCGAGGCGCTCTACGCCGATATGGGCCACTTCGGCAAGCGGCCGATCCGCATCGCTTGGACCTGCTTCGTCCTGCCGGCCCTCGCGATCAACTATGCCGGCCAGGGCGCGCTGCTGCTGCGCGTGCCCGCCGCCGTGGAGAACCCCTTCTACCTGATGTTCCCCTCCGCTGTGTTGATCCCCGCGGTGGTGATCGCGACGGCGGCCACGATCATCGCCTCGCAGGCCGTGATCTCCGGAGCCTACTCGCTCACGCAGCAGGCTATCCAGATGGGCTTGTTGCCGCGCATGCAGATCATCCACACCTCCGCGCATGAGCGGGGCCAGATCTACGTGCCCGCGGTGAACTGGCTGCTGCTGGTGGCGGTCGTACTGGCCTGCATCGGTTTCGGCAACTCGTCGGCGATCGCTTCGGCGTACGGCATCGCCGTCACGGCCACGATGCTCATCACCACGGTGCTCACGTACTTCGTCGTTCGCTACGGCTGGGGCTTCCCGCCGTGGATCGCGATGGGCGCGACCGCCTTTTTCATCGCCCTCGACGCGCTGCTGCTGGCGTCATGCTCGGTCAAGATCCTCGAGGGCGGCTGGTTCACCCTGGCGATGGCGGGCGGCGTCCTGGTCGTGATGCTCACCTGGAAGCGCGGCCGCGAGCTGCTCTCGGCGACGCTCAAGAGCGACTTGCTCCCGCTGAAGGAGTTCGCCGACAACCTGGCCCGGGACCGCCTCACGCCGGTGCCGCGGACTGCAGTGTTCCTCTCGGCCGAGCGAGGCGTGGTGCCGCAGGCCCTGCTGCACAACATGAAGCACAACCTGGTGCTGCACGAGCGCAACGTCGTGCTGTGCGTGCGATTCCACGAGGAGCCCACTCTGGCGCCCGAGCGCCGGGTCGAGGTCGAGCCCGTCGCACCGGGCTTCTGGCAGGTCATCCTGCACTTCGGCTTCATGGACACGCCCGACATCCCCGCAGCGCTCGAACTCTGCGCGCCGCACGGCCTGCCGATCGAGGCGTTCGAGACTTCCTACTTCCTTAGCCGGGAGACCGTCGTGCCGGCGCCCCGGCGGGCCATGGTGCGGTGGCGGCAGAACCTGTTCGAGGCGATGTCGCGCAACGCCGGCCGCGCCGTCGACTTCTTCGGCATCCCGCACAACGCGGTGATCGAACTGGGGACGCGGGTCCAGCTCTAAGCCAGAACGTCCCTCACGCCCCCTGGAAGCCGCCGGCGCGGTA
>JAJNBO010000274.1 GCA_021156245.1 Ramlibacter sp.
CGCCGCCTTCGAAGCGCTGGTACCCGTTGGCGATGCACCAGGCCAGCGGCTGGTAGTAGCACGCCTCGAAGTGCAGGCAGTCCACCCGTTCGAGCGCGCCCCAGTAGCGTCCGTACGCGGCGTCGCCACCGATGCCGATCAGGCTGCTGGCGACCGGCTTGCCGTCCCGCTGCGCGATGAACAGCAGCCAGTTCTCCGGCATGGCCTGCGCCATCCGCTCGAAGAAGCCGGGCGCGAGGTAGGGCGCGTTGCCATGTTCGAGGTAGGTGCGCTCGTAGCAACGGTAGAAGAAATCCCAATCGGCCGGGGCGATGGCCTGGCCCTGCGCGTGCCGGAACGTCACGCCGGCCTCGGCGACCTTGCGCCGCTCCTGCCGGATCTTCTTTCGCTTTTCCTGCGTGAGGCTGGCGAGGAAGGCGTCGAAGTCCGTCCAGCCTTCGTTGAGCCAGTGGAACTGCACCGTGTGGCGCAGCATGAGGCCCGCCTCGGTGCATGCCGCCACGTCGTTCCTGACGCACCAGGCGCGCACCCCCTGCACCAGCGCGAGGCGCGCGGTCGCATCGACGGCGAGCAGCCGCGGCCCCGGCACGGGCGTGAAGGGAACGGCGGTGAGCGCCTTGGGGTAGTAGCGCACGCCGTGCTGCTCGTAGGCGTTCGCCCAGGCCCAGTCGAACACGTATTCCCCGTACGAGTGGCTCTTCAGGTAGAGCGGGCAGGCCGCCTGCAATGCGCCGCCGCGCCACAGCGTGATGAAGTGCGGGTCCCATCCGGTGCTGGCCGCGGCGCTGCCGCTGGCATGCAGCGCGTCGAGATACTCGTGCCGCATGAAAGGAGAAGCGCCCGCGCGCGCCAGCAACGCGTTCCACGCGGCGGCGTCCACCTCCGACGGCGCGCGCAGCACCCGGGTGACATAATCGTTTGAGCTTTTTTGCACGACTGACATGGCACTCACTATCTGTACGGCCCAACTCAACGTCACGGTGGGCGACATGGCCGGCAACGCGCAAAAGATCATCGCGGCGGCGCGCACCGCCTACGAGCGCGGGGCGCGCCTGGTGGTCACGCCCGAACTCTCCATCTGCGGCTATCCGGCCGAAGACCTGCTGTTGCGGCCGGCCTTCATCGCTGCCTGCGATGATGCCGTGAAAACGGTGGCCCGCGAGCTCGCGGGGTTGAAGGGGCTGCACGTCGTCGTCGGCCATCCGCGCGGCACCGGCATCAAGGGCAAGTCCGTGCAGGTGCAGATGCGCTACAACGCAGCCAGCGTGCTGTGCGAGGGCAAGGTCATCGAGACCTACGCCAAGCGCGAACTGCCGAACTACCAGGTGTTCGACGAGTACCGCTATTTCACACGCGGGCAGGGCACCTGCGTGTTCCAGGTGGAGGACGTGAACGTCGGCCTCCTGATCTGCGAGGACGCGTGGTTCGAGGAGCCGGCCCAGCTGGCGCGCGTTTCCGGCGCGCAGCTGCTGGTGGTGCCCAACGCGTCGCCCATGCACGTGGGCAAGGTCACCGAGCGCATCGCGCAGATGGGCGAGCGCGCCAAGGCGGTCGACCTGCCGCTGGTCTACGCGCACCTCGTGGGCGGGCAGGACGAAGTGATCTTCGATGGCGGCTCCTTCGCCGTCAACGCCGACGGTTCGCTCGCGGCGCGCGCGCCGGCCTTCCGCGAGGACCTGTTCTACGTCGAATGCACGCCCGGTCCGACCACGTTCCAGCTGTCGGGGCCAATCGCTCCCGACCTCGGCGACGAGGAGGAGCTGTGGCATGCGCTGGTGCTCGGCGTTCGCGACTACATCGGCAAGAACGGCTTCCCCAGCGTGCTGCTGGGCCTGTCCGGCGGCATCGACTCCGCGCTGGTGATGGCGATCGCCGTCGACGCGCTCGGCGCCGACAAGGTGCGCGCGGTGATGATGCCGTCGCCCTACACGGCGGACATCTCGTGGATCGACGCGCGCGAGATGTCCGAGCGCATGGGCGTGCGCTACGACGAGATCTCGATCAAGCCCGAGTTCGAGGCGTTCAAGGCCTCGCTCGCGAAGGAGTTCGCCGGCCTGCCCGAGGACACGACGGAGGAAAACATCCAGGCCCGCATCCGCGGCGTGCTGCTGATGGCCCTGTCCAACAAGTTCGGCGGCATCGTCCTGACCACCGGCAACAAGAGCGAGATGGCGACGGGTTACTGCACCTTGTACGGCGACATGGCCGGCGGCTTCGCGGTGATCAAGGACGTGCTGAAGACGACGGTGTTCAAGCTGGCGCGGTGGCGCAACGCCAACGATCCGTATGGCACCGGCGCGAATCCGATCCCCGAGCGGATCATCACCCGGCCGCCCAGCGCGGAACTGCGCGCCGACCAGGTGGACCAGGACAGCCTGCCGCCGTACGAGGTCCTGGACGGCATCCTCTCGCGCTACATGGAGAACGACCAGGGCATCGAGGACGTGGTGGCCGCGGGCTACGACCGCGCCGTGGTGGAGCGCGTCGCCCGCCTGGTGCGCATCAACGAATACAAGCGGCGCCAGGCGCCCGTGGGCATCCGCGTCACCCACCGCGGCTTCGGCAAGGATTGGCGCTATCCTATTACCGGCAAATTCCGGGCTTGATCACTTGAAAAAGTCGCTGGGCGACTTTTTCAAGTGGCTTGATCAGTGTGCAAGGGTCCGGCTTTGCCGGTCCTCTTCACACTGACCAGGCAACTCAGAAAAGTCGCCACCGGCGACTTTTCTGAGTTATTACCATCTCTGGAGCGCTCATGAAACAGATCACCGCCATCGTCAAGCCCTTCAAGCTCGAGGAGGTTCGCGAAGCCCTCGCCGAATGCGGCGTGACGGGCCTGACGGTTACCGAGGTCAAGGGCTTCGGCCGCCAGAAGGGCCACACCGAGCTCTATCGCGGCGCCGAGTACGTGGTCGACTTCCTGCCCAAGGTGAAGGTGGAAGTGGTGGTGAAGGACGATGACGTGGACCGCTGCGTCGACGCCATCATCAAGGCGGCGCGCACGGGAAAGATCGGCGACGGCAAGATCTTCATCACCACGGTAGAACGCATCGTGCGCATCCGGACCGGCGAACTGGACGAGTCCGCGGTCTAGATCTGGGATGTGTCCACCGGTCGCGGCTCGTAGCCCGCGGCGGTCACCAGGCGGGGCAGCAGCAGCGCGGCGTCTGCGTCCACGGTCAGCAGGTCGGTCTGCGCCGTGCTCATGAACCCGTTGGCGATGCCTTGCTCCAGGAACTGCAGCAAGGTGGCGTAGTAGCCGTCCTGGTTCAGCAGCCCCACCGGCTTGTGGTGGAACCCGAGCATCCGCCAGCTCCACACCTCGAAGAATTCCTCGAACGTCCCGATGCCGCCCGGCAGCGCCAGGAAGGCGTCGGCCCGCTCGGCCATCATCGACTTGCGCTGGTGCATGTTGTCGACGATGTGCAGCTCGGTGCAGTCGCGCTTGGCCCATTCGCGCTCCACCATCGAATGCGGAATGATGCCGACGACGCGCCCGCCGGCGGCCAGCGTGGCGTCCGCCAGCACGCCCATCAATCCGTTGTTGCCGCCGCCGTAGACCAGCTGGCCGCCTTGCTGTCCGATCCAGCGGCCCACCTGGGCGGCCGTCTGCGCGAAACGGGGGTCCTTGCCGGGGCGTGAACCGCAGTACACGCAGAGGGAGAAAGTCGGTTTCATGCGAAGAGGAGTTGATGCAGGCCAGCGCCCCAGATGCCGGCGGCGACCAGCACCGACAGCAGCACCGCGGCGCTGCCCATGTCCTTGGCGCGCTTGGAGAGTTCGTGCCGCTCCAGCCCGATGCGGTCGATCGCGCATTCGACGGCGGTGTTCAGCAGCTCCACGATCATCACCAGCAGCACGGAGCCGGCGAGCAGCGCGACCTCCACCCAGTTGCGGCCGACCCAAAAGGCGAGCGGAACCATGACGAAGGCGAGGCAGGCCTCGAGCCGAAAGGCCGACTCACCCCACGCCGCCCGCAGCCCGGCCATCGAATAGCCGGTGGCGTGCCATAGGCGGCTGAATCCGGTGCGGCCCTTCTGGGGGTTCACGAGATCGGCGAGGACTTCGTCGCGGCTGGACATGCGCGGATTGTCGCCCACCGGCTGCGGTCAGCCGGCGTCCACCAGCCGCGTGCCGGCCCAGGCGTCGTGCCAGAACTGGCGCTGTGGGTGAAAGCGGCTCAGGAGCGCCCAGAACACCACCCAACCCGCTGCGACCACGCCCAGCTCACGCAGGGTGAACTTGCCGGACGTATAGGCGGCCAGCGGCGCCGCGAACCACATCGAGCAGTACACGTAGCGCAGCAGAGCGCGCCCCTGGGTGAGCCGCCGCCCGTGGCGATCGACGATGCCGATGCGCCAGGTCTTCATGGGCAGGGTCTGCCCTTTGCTCCAGAGGTAGGAGAAATACACCGCGAAAACCAGCACCAGGAAGCCTTGCAGCAGCCAGCGGCGCGCATCCATGGCGTTGCGCATGTCCACCGCAACGGAGAAGACGAGGGCGGCGATCAGGCCGATGGCGAAGAGCAGGAAGCCTTCGTACAGCCAGGAGGCCATGCGGCGGCGCAAGCTGGGCGCGGCCAGGGAAGCGGGAACGGTCAAGGGGCGGGCAGGATGCCGGGGCGCGGCAGCAGCGTGTTGCGGTCGACCTGGCCGGGCGGCACCACCGCGAGACGGCCGTTGTCGGCACGGTTCCGCGGAGGGATGCGCGCCAGGTTGCGCTGCGGAACGGGACGCACCGCGGGCGCCGTCACCGGCGTGGGCGGCCTGGCCGCGTTGGCACCGGCGGCGAGCCTGCGCTTTTCTTCCGGCGGCAGCGCCTGGTACGCCTCCCAGCGGGCGCGCCGGTCGACGGAATCCAGGTCGCGGGTTTCAGCGAAGTTCAGGCGGGCCTGCGTGCGCTGCTGGGGCGACAGGGCCGCCCAGTCCGTCATCCGCGAGCGCAGCCGGGCCTGCTCCGGCGGAGGCAGGTTGCCGTAGTTGGACGACAGCGCCAGCCACTTGCGCTTGTGCGCCTCGTTCAGCCGGCGCCTGGGTGGACACGGAAGGCGCCACGACCGGGCCCTGCGCCTGGGCTTGGCCCTGGCCGATGGGAGGCGCCTGCACGACCTGGCCGCATGCGGCGGCCGCGACCAGCAGCAAGCTGGCCAGGGCGAGGGAGGTGCGCACTGGGGTCATGATCCGGAAGGGCCTATTCGGTCCGGCCGGAGGACTTGAGGAATTGGACGAAGCCCGGGTCCGCGTAGGCGGCCGGTGGGAGGTCGTCGGTCAACAGGGCAGCGTCGACCTCGGCCAGCTCGCTGGCGCGGCGGTCCGTCTGGATGCTGTGGATCAGCACCAGCCCGGCCGCCAGGGCGATGAGCGGCAGCACGGACGCGATGCGGTGGAACCAGCTGGGCTCGTCGCCGCCCAGGGCGAGCGTTGCAGCGGCGCCACGGCCGACCACCACCGGCGCCGTGGCCGGCTTCTTGCGCGCGGCCAGCGCGCGCATCCGGGCAGCGCGCAGGCGCTCGCCCGTTTCGTAGGGCATGGTTTCGGCGCCTTCCGACAGGCGCAATGCGACCGCCCGGCCGAACTGGTCGGCCTGTCGCTGGGCACGCAGTAGCTCCGTAGTGGTCATAGTTGGATTCCCTTTGCCTTCAGTGCCTTGCTGAGGGCCTGGACGGCTCTTGAGCAGTGGGTCTTGACACTGCCTTCCGAGCAGCCCATGGCCGCCGCTGTTTCGGCGACGTCCATCTCTTCCCAATAACGCATCAAAAACGCTTCGCGTTGACGAGCCGGCAACTCCTGGATCTCGAGCTCGATCTCGCGGAACACCTGGGCGCGGCGGGTGGAGTCCTCGGCGCTCTCGACCTGCTGGGATTCGTCGGCGGACTGATAAGTTTCCAGCAGGTCGAAATCGCCGTCGTCCGAGGCGGATTCGAAGTCGCTGAGGTTGGAAAAGAGCGCATTGCGCGTCTTCTGCCGCCGGAACCAGTCCAGCGTGCAGTTCGACAGGATCCGCTGGAACAGCATCGGCAGCTCGTTCGGCGGCTTGTCGGCGTAGTGTTCCGCCAGCTTCATCATGCTGTCCTGCACGATGTCCAGCGCGGACTCCTCGTCGCGAACGTGGTAGACGGTGCGCTTGAAGGCGCGCTTTTCGACGCCTTCCAGGAAGTCTGACAGTTCGCGTTCGGTGGCCAAGAGTCCGTGACGGTGGTTTTTATGCGTTCGGGCCGCTGTGGCGCGACTGAACAGCCCGAAATTATGGCATTGCCGAAGCGCCCGGCTGGCACTGTTCTGTTGCAGTGCGATAATGCGCCTGCAAGTCAAAAGGCAAACGAGCCCGGATCCGGCGTGCGAAGCGCGCGCCCATGGCCCGGTGTTCTAAGTCCCGACGCAGCCTCACGAGGGCGGGCGAAGGGGCACCCCAAGGTTCGAAGTCGAAACCCGAAAGGTTGATCATGGAAATCTCGAAAGCGGAGCTCAGCTCCGCGGCGGCCGCGCAGGCCGGCCCCTCCCAAGACCTCCGCGGCGCTGAAATCCTCGTCAAGGCCCTCCAGGCCGAGGGCGTGAAGTACGTCTGGGGCTATCCCGGCGGCGCGGTGCTGCACATCTACGACGCGTTCTACAAGCAGGACACCATCCAGCACGTGCTGGTGCGCCACGAGCAGGCTGGTGACCTCGGGCCCCGGCGTCACGAACGCGGTCACCGGCATCGCCACCGCGTACATGGACAGCATCCCGATGGTGATCGTCACCGGCCAGGTGCCGACGGCCGCGATCGGCCTCGACGCTTTCCAGGAATGCGACACCGTCGGCATCACCCGCCCGATCGTCAAGCACAACTTCCTGGTGAAGGACGTGCGCGACATCGCTCTGACCATGAAGAAGGCCTTCCACATCGCCCGCAGCGGCCGCCCTGGCCCGGTGGTGGTGGACATCCCCAAGGATGTGTCCTTCAACAAGACCCCTTATGCCGGCTACCCGGACAAGGTGGAGATGCGCTCGTACAACCCCGTGCGCAAGGGCCACAGCGGGCAGATCCGCAAGGCGCTGCAGCTCCTGCTGGCGGCCAAGCGTCCCTACATCTACTCCGGCGGCGGCGTGATCCTGGGCAACGCCACGGACGAATTGCGCACGCTGGCGAACCTGCTCGGATACCCCTGCACCAACACGCTGATGGGACTGGGCGCCATCTCCGGCACCGATCCCAAGTTCCTGGGCATGCTGGGCATGCACGGCACGATCGAAGCCAACAACGCGATGCAGAACTGCGACGTGCTGCTGGCCATCGGCGCGCGCTTCGACGACCGCGTGATCGGCAACCCGAAGCACTTCGCCTCCAGCGACCGCAAGATCGTCCACATCGACGTCGACCCCTCCAGCATCTCCAAGCGCGTGAAGGTGGACATCCCGATCGTGGGCGACGTGAAGGAAGTGCTGGCGGAACTGATCGCGCAGATCCGCGAATCCGGCCTCAAGCCCGACGCCACGGCGCTGGGCGGCTGGTGGGAGGCCATCGAGGGCTGGCGCAAGAAGGACTGCCTGCGCTACGACCGCGCCAACCGGGAAGTGATCAAGCCGCAGCACGTGATCGAGACGCTGTGGAACATGACGAAGGACGTCGAGACCTACATCACGTCGGACGTCGGCCAGCACCAGATGTGGGCCGCGCAGTTCTACAAGTTCCAGGAGCCGCGCCGCTGGATCAACTCCGGCGGCCTGGGCACCATGGGCGTGGGCATCCCGTACGCGATGGGCATCAAGCTCGCGAAGCCGGACGCCGAGGTGTATTGCATCACCGGCGAAGGCTCGGTGCAGATGTGCATCCAGGAGCTGTCCACCTGCTTCCAGTACAAGACGCCCATCAAGATCGTCTCGCTGAACAACCGCTACCTGGGCATGGTGCGCCAGTGGCAGCAGCTCGATTACGAAGGCCGCTACAGCCACAGCTACATGGATGCGCTGCCCGACTTCGTGAAGCTGGCCGAGGCCTATGGCCACGTCGGCATGCTGATCGAGCGGCCCGAGGACGTGGAGCCGGCGCTGCGCGAGGCGCGCAAGCTGAAGGACCGCACCGTGTTCATGGACTTCCGCACCGACCCGACCGAAAACGTGTGGCCGATGGTGAAGGCCGGGCAGGGCATCACGGAGATGCTGCTGGGGTCCGAGGATCTCTAGCCACGATTCTTCAACGCAGAAGACGCAGAAGGAAGACAAAAGACGCAGAAAAGACAAGGAAGGTTTTCTTCGGCGTCCTTGGTTTTCCTTTGGTATTCCTTCTGCGTTGAATTTCTCCGCATACCGATCAATCAGACGAATCTATTGCCCGCCAAGCCTGTCACTTACCGGTGACGGGGGAGGGCGGCGAAAAGAGGAATCAGGAACATGAAGCACATCATTGCCGTGCTGCTCGAGAACGAGCCCGGCGCACTTTCCCGCGTGGTGGGCCTGTTCTCGGCCCGCGGCTACAACATCGAGTCGCTCACCGTGGCGCCGACGGAGGACCCGTCGCTGTCGCGCATGACGATCCAGACCACCGGCTCCGACGAGGTGATCGAGCAGATCACCAAGCACCTGAACCGCCTGATCGAGGTGGTGAAGGTGGTCGACCTCACCGAAGGCAGCTACACCGAGCGCGAGCTCATGATGGTGAAGGTGCGCGCGGTGGGCAAGGAGCGCGAGGAGATGAAGCGCATGGCCGACATCTTCC
>JAJNBO010000275.1 GCA_021156245.1 Ramlibacter sp.
ACCACGCCGTCGGACAACACGGGAGGCAGCCCGAGCGCCAGCGCTGGCGCAAAGGGCAGGGCGATGGCGCCTGCCAGCAGCAAGGTCCGCAGCAGCCCGTGCATCGGCAGGGTGGAGCGCATGTGCATGGGGGTCTCCTGGTGCGGCGCGTTCAGCGACGCGCCAGCAGGGCTTCGTCGCAGACGGCTTCGGCGGCGTCGTCGATCTCGGCCAGCATCGCATCGGTGTCGGCCGCGCCCGGCTGCGTGGACGCACCCGAGATCATGCGGCTCATGAACACCTGCATCACGTGCGACACGCCTTCGTCCGTGACGGTGCGCAGGTCCTTGGCGAAGTAGCTGCCTCGCGAGTAGGCGCCTGTGATGATCTCGTACGAGGGGAAGTACAGCACGCCTTCGTGCGCGCGCTCGGTCATCTCTGCGGCCACGCGCAGCACGGATTTCGAATAGGTTGTCGCGACCAGCACGTGCTCTTCCGAGTACGTGGCGGCCAGCGGCACGGGCGACACGGTGAGGATCAGGCGCGCCTTCGGGTTCACGAGGCGCAGCTTCTCGATGAACGCGTGCAGATCCTTGGTGATGTCCTCCACGGTGAGGTTCACGAAAGCGTGCCGGGCCGCATCGAATTCACCGCCGCTGACGCCCGGGGCGATCGGGTACGCCGCGCCATCCAGCCTGGAGTACCAGCATTCGGTGAGGCCGAGCGTGAAGACGAAGACGTCCAGTTCCTCGAACATCTTGCGCACCGCCTGCAGGTGGCGCTGCCGGTCCGCGCGCAAGTCCTCCACCGTGGCGAAGCCGTTCGGCTCGATGCGCGGGCGGAACGGGTCGCAGACGCGGCCGCCTTCCAGCGTCCAGTGGTCGTCGATGGGCGTGAAGTAACCGAACGCGCGGTCGAACAGCTGCACCAGCTGGCGCGACGTGTAGACGTTTCCGTAGCGCGCCGAGAAGTCGTAGAAGCCGCGCGCCTCCGCGTCGGCATCCGAGGCGTTGGTCGCCTGCTCGGTGACGAGGAAATGGAAGCCGCCCTTGCGCAGCCGCTTGGAGATGTGCTGCGCGAAGCAGCTGCCCGCGGTCGCCACCTTGTCCGTCTTGCCGATCCCGAAGGGCGGCTGGCGCACGGGGTCGAGGCTGCCTGCCGGAACGGAGGCCACGGATTCGCGCCAGAAGGCGGCGTCGGGCAGGCCCTTGTACGGATGGCTCTTCGCTGCCGCCGGCTCCCGGCGGGGGGCTGGGACGGCCGGCGTGGCGGCGACCGGGGTCGCTGCAGCCGCGCCCGCGGCGACCGCCGGAGCGCCTGCATGACCCATGAGCTCCGCGACCTGGGAGAGCAGCAGGGCGCCAAACTTCGGGTTGCCATGGGTGGGGTCTTCGGAGCTGAATTCGACCTTCAGCAGGCCGAGCTCCGAGTAGATGTTCCCGGGCAACTCGAAGAAGGTGATTCCGGCCCTCTGGGCCTCCGAACGCAGCAGCTGCACGTGGTGCTTCCAGGCCGCGACGCGGAACGCGGGCGGGCTGACGTCGTGTTCCGCCAGCTTTTCCCGCATCTTGCCGGGATGGGCCCGGATGTGCGTGGCCTCCACCGGCGGCGGCGGCGGGATCAGGACGACCCGCGGATGCAGGCGGGCGAAGAACTCGATCCAGGGAAATGCGAGGAGGCGGACCTTCCTCTCGACCCGCGCGCGGAGGTCGTTGACCGACAGGCCCAGGTCCAGGACGGACGCCGTGAAATGTTCGTTGCCATGGATCGACAGGCAGAGGATGTCCGGCTTCGCGTCGGCGATCACCTTGCGCAGGCGCTCGAGCTCGTAGTTTTCCACCGCGGCGTCGCCGCTGCCCGTGCGCATCGGCTCGGGCGGGCCCTTCTTCTTCTTGCCGAAGTCCTGCAGGAACGCGAACTTGCAATCCAGGTGGTCGCCGACCAGGCCGTCGTCGAAGGCCTCTTCCATGCAGGTGACGTGACTGCGGCCCACGACCAGCAACTTCGTTGCAGGACTGGACGTCGATGCGCGTTTCATACAACTCCTCCCATTCGGGCCAGTGAAATATAGCAGGGGCGCCCCTGCGCAATCCCCCCGCGGCGGTCCCCCGGCAGAGGGTAGCCGCCCGTGCTGAGGTAAGCTGTCGGGCGAGTCGTTTCACCGGGCCAGGAGCCACCACCATGCACCCCTACGCATCCCTCGACGAGAGGTTCTTCTGGTCGTCGGCTGTCGCCAAGCGCAACATGTTCGACATCGCGGGCTTGTGGGACCCGAAGTTCCGGATCGGCCGCACCATGCAGGTGGCGACCTTCGGCTCCTGCTTCGCGCAGCACATCGGCCGCGCCCTGGCGGCCAACGGCTTCAACTGGATGCTCGCCGAACGCACGCCTCCCGGACTGAGCGACGAGAGCGCGAAGAAGTTCAACTACGGCGTGTTCTCCGCCCGGACGGGCAACATCTACACCGTCTCGCTGCTCAAGCAGTGGGTGGACTGGGCGACGGGCGCGATGGCGCCGCCGGCCGAGGTGTGGGAGAAGGACGGCCGCTTCTTCGACCCGTTCCGGCCCAACATCGAGCCGGAGGGCTTCGAATCGCGCGAGGAGCTCGTGCGCTCCCGGCAGGCGGCGATCGATGCCTTCCGTGCGACGCTCAAGGAATCCAGCGTGTTCGTCTTCACGCTCGGCCTTACCGAGAGCTGGGTGAACAAGCAGCACGGCTACGAATATCCGATGTGCCCCGGCACGGTCGCCGGGGAGTTCGATGCCGCGCAACACGAGTTCGTGAACCAGGACTTCCCCACCATCCGCAAGACGCTGGTGGACACGCTCCGGCGGGTGAGGGAGCTCAACCCGGACATCAAGTTCCTGCTCACCGTGTCCCCCGTTCCGCTGACGGCCACGATGTCCGGCAACCACGTGCTGGTGGCGACGACGGAGTCCAAGGCGGTGCTGCGCGGGGTCGCGGGCATGGTGTCGCGGCAACTCGACTTCGCCGACTACTTCCCGTCGTACGAGATCATCAGCTCCACGCCGTTCCGCGGCACGTTCTTCGAGGCGAACCAGCGCAACGTCAACCACGCGGGCGTCGAGCACGTGATGCGATCCTTCTTCGCCTGCCTGGGCGCGAAGTTTCCCTTCGACGAGGCCGGGGCCGAACGGGCGGAGCGGCCGAACCGGCCGGATCGCGCCGATCGCCCCAACCGCGCGGACCGTCCCAACCGCCCCGATCGCCCGAACCGGCCGAACCGCATCGGCGCCCAGGCTCCCGAGCGCCCGAACCGTCCCAACCGGCCCGACCGCCCGGACACGCCGGAACGGATGGCCAGGCGCCTGGAGCGGCAGGCGGCGCGGCAGGCGGCGAAGCAGGGCGCCGGTGGCGTGCCGGCCAGGAGCGACGAGGTCGTGTGCGAGGAGGAGCTCCTCAACGCCTTTGCCAAGACGAAGTGAGGTCCGAGACGTGAGAATCTGCGTGCTGGGCAACAGCCATGTGGCGAGCCTGAAACTGGGCCTGGAGAAGCTGCCGTCGGCCCGGCAGCAGTTCACCATGGAATTCTTCGCGTCGCGCGCGGGTGCGCTCGAGGGGTTGCGCCTGGAGAACAAGCGGCTGGTGCCGTCGAACGAAAACCTGGCCGTGGCGATCACGCATACGAGCGGGGGCAAGGGCGAGGTCGTCGTGGACGATTACGACGCGTTCCTCGTCTACGGGCTCGGCTTCCGGCTGCCGGTGGTGGACACGCACCTGAGCGCCGCCGTGCGGCGCCAGGCGTGCCGGGACACCGCGACCAAGTCCCTCAATTTCCACATGTGTTCGCTGCTCCGGCAGGCCACGAAGAAGCCGGTGTACGTTGGCCACGATCCGCAGGAAGCGCCCGGCCGCAAGAGCCCCGAGGTGGGCCGCAGCCTTGCGTACGACGCCGTGTACGACCTGACCCGGAGCGAGCTGCTGCGGGAGGACCTGCGCCTCGTGCAGCAACCCCGACGAACCTTCGCCGACGTCTGGTTTACCCGGCCCGAGTACTCGGCGGGCTCGACCCGCCTGGACATCGGCGATGCGAAGTCGAACGAACTCCACAAGGAAGTCGACAACAAGCACATGAACGGGGATTTCGGCCGCATCTGGCTGGAAGAAAGCTTCTTTCCGGCCGTGGGCGTGAAGACGGGCGCTTGAGAGTCCCGCGCAAGGGCGGCGTTGCGCCGCCCCAGGGACTCAATCCTCGTCGACTTCGCCCTCGTCGTCGGCGGATTCATCCGCGTCGGCCCTGCGCACCTTCATGCGCGCCAGGATGCGCTTGAGGGACACCGTCTGGCCGTCCTTCTCGCGCTCGACCTGCTTGACGGCGAACGTCGCGAAGCCGGGAACGGAAACCTTGCCGTCTTCCATGTCGTCGATCTCCCTGGCGATTTCGGCCAGGGTTGCCTTCACGATGCGGGTGGCCTGGGTTTCCGAGATGTCCTTGAAAGCCCTTTCGTTGGTGAGCATTGCCTTGGCAACTGCTTCGTTGATCTTCATGAAAACCTTTCGTGTCCTGTTGGGGGAAATATAGCAGGCGC
>JAJNBO010000276.1 GCA_021156245.1 Ramlibacter sp.
GTGCAGGCCGCCATCAACGCGTCGCGGGCCGACCTGCCGGCCAACCTGCGCAGCAATCCCACGTACCGCAAGGCCAATCCATCGGCCGCACCCGTGATCATCCTGGCGCTGACCTCGCTGACGCGCTCGCCCGGCCAGATCTATGACGCGGTCTCGAACATCGTGCAGCAGAAGATCGCGCAGGTGCCCGGCGTCGGCGACGTGGAGCTGGGCGGCGGCTCGCAGCCTGCGGTGCGCGTGGAACTGATCCCCTTCTCGCTGAACCGCTACGGCATCTCGGCGGAGGACGTGCGGGCGGCGCTGCAGTCCGGCACCGCGAATCGCCCCAAGGGCGACATCGCCGTCGACGGCCGCCGGATGCAGATCTACACCGGCACCGGCATGGCCAACAACGGCAAGTCGGCGTCCGACTACCGCAACCTGGTGGTCGCCTGGCGGGACGGGGCGGCGGTGCGACTGGCCGACGTGGCCGAGGTGAGCGACGGCGTCGAGAACATCAACACCATGGGGCTGTTCAACGGCAGCCCCGCGGTCATCGTGCTGGTGACGCTGCAGCCGGGCGCCAACGTGATCGCCACCGTCGATGGCGTGCGCGCGCTGCTGCCAAGCCTGGAGGAGTCGCTGCCGGACGACATCAAGCTGGACGTGGCGTCCGACCGCACCCACTCCATCCGCGCCTCGCTGCACGAGGTGGAACTGACGCTGGGCATCTCCATCCTGCTGGTCGTGCTGGTGGTGAGCGTCTTCCTGCGCAGCGCGCGCGCCACGTTCATCCCCGCTGTCGCCACCGTCGTCTCGCTGCTCGGCACCTTCGGGGTGATGCACCTGCTCGGCTTCTCGCTGAACAACCTCTCGCTCATGGCCTTGACGGTGGCGACCGGCTTCGTGGTGGACGACGCCATCGTGGTGCTCGAGAACACCTCGCGCCACATCGAGGCGGGCATGGACCGCTTCCAGGCGGCGCTGGCGGGAGCGCGCGAGGTCGGCTTCACCGTGCTGTCGATCAGCGTGTCCCTCATCGCCGTCTTCATCCCGCTGCTGTTCATGGGCGGCCAGGTCGGCCGGCTGTTCCGCGAATTTGCCGTCACGCTGTCGGCCGCGGTGATGATCTCGCTGGTGATCTCGCTGACCACTACGCCGATGATGTGCGCGTGGCTGCTGCGGAAGGACGCGCATGCACGCAAGCCCGGGCGGCTGGCGCGCTGGTCCGAGACGGGCTTCGGCTGGACGCAGAAGGCGTACGAGGCCAGCCTGGACTGGGCGTTGTCGGCGCGCTGGCTGGTGCTGCTGATCCTGGGGCTGGTGATCGCACTCAACGCCTTCCTCTTCATCCAGATCCCCAAGGGCTTCTTCCCGCAGCAGGACACCGGCCAGATCAACGGCGGCATCCGCGCGGACCAGAGCATCTCGTTCCAGCAGATGCAGGACAAGCTGAAGCAGCTGGTGGAGATCGTGCGCAGCGACCCCGCCGTGGACACCGTGGTGGCCTTCACCGGCGGCTCCCGCGCAGGCGGCGGCTTCATGTTCGTCAACCTCAAGCGCGGCGAGGGCGCCGAGCGCGGGCAGGCGGTGATCGCGCGGCTGCGGCCGCAGCTGGCGCAGGTGACCGGGATCAGCCTGTTCCTGAACCCGGTGCAGGACCTGCGCATGGGAGGGCGCTCCTCGAACAGCACCTACCAGTACACGCTCAAGAGCGACAACGAGGCGGACCTCAAGCTCTGGGCGACGCGACTGACCGAGGCGATGAAGCGGCAGGAGGCGCTGACCGACGTCGACACCAACCAGCAGGAGAACGGCGTCGAAGCCTACGTGCAGGTCGACAAGGAGACGGCCGCGCGCCTGGGCATCACCTCGCGCGACGTCGACAACGCGCTGTACAACGCGTTCGGCCAGCGGCAGGTGGCGACCATCTACGACGAGATCAACCAGTACCGGGTGATCATGCAGCTGGCGCCGCGCTACATCCGCAGCCCCGAAGCGCTGAAGGACATCTACGTGCCGGCGCGCAACACCGGCGCGCCCACGGACCTGGCGGAGACGCTGAATCCCTCCACGAACGCCGCAACGACGGCGACCGCGAGCACGTCCGCCAACCTGTCGTTGCGCGATGCATCGACCGGGTCGGCGGTCAGCGCCGCTCCTCGCAGCATGGTGCCGCTCTCGGCCATCGCGAAGTTCGACCAGCGACCCACGGCCACGTCGGTCAACCACCAGGACGCGGAGCTCGCCACCACCATTTCGTACAACCTGGCCGAAGGCGCCACGATGGCGCAGGGGGAGGCCGCGGTGCGCGCCGCCGAGGCCGAGATCCGCATGCCGATCAACGTGCGAGGCAGCTTCCAGGGGCAGGCCCGGCAGGCGCAGGAAACCAGCCAGCAGCAGCCGCTGCTGATCCTGGCGGCCATCGTGGTGATCTACATCGTGCTGGGCGTCCTCTACGAAAGCCTCGTGCACCCGATCACCGTGCTGTCCACGTTGCCGTCGGCGGGGATCGGCGCCGTGCTGGCGCTGCTGATCGCGAAGATGGAATTCTCGATCATGGCCTTGATCGGGCTGTTCCTGCTGATCGGCATCGTCAAGAAGAACGCGATCCTGATCATCGACTTCGCGCTGGACGCGGAGCGCTCGCGCGGCGTCACCCCTTACGAGGCGGTGCGCGAAGCTTGCCTGCTGCGCTTCCGCCCGATCCTGATGACCACGCTGGCCGCGCTCCTCGGGGCGCTGCCTCTGGCGGTGGGCTTCGGCGAGGGCGCCGAGCTGCGCCGCCCCCTGGGCATCGCCATCGTCGGCGGCCTGATCGCCAGCCAGGTGATCACGCTGCTCACCACCCCCGTCGTCTACCTGCTGCTGGACAAGCTGCGCCGCCGCAGCCCCATCGAACGCCAGCTGGCCCGCCATGGCGAGGCCGACGCCCAAACCGCCTGAGGTTTCGCATGCCCGCCCGACTTCCCCGCCGACTGCTCCTCTCCGCGCTGGCCGCCAGCCTGGTGCTGGCCGGCTGCGCCAACCTCGCGCCCAAGTACGACGTCCCCGCCGTCGACACGCCCATTGCCTTCAAGGAGGGCCGTGGCGCGTGGGTCGTCGCCGCGCCCGCGGACACCTTGCAGCGCGGGCCGTGGTGGGAGCTCTTCGACGACCCGGTGCTGAGCGGACTGGTCGCGCAGGTGGAGGTGAATAACCAGAACGTCGCGGCCGCCGTGGCGGCGTATGCGCAGGCGAGGGCGCTGACGCGCGAGCAGCGCGCCAGCCTGTTCCCGCAGGTCAACCTGAACTCCAGCAACAACCGCGGCGGCGGCGGGGAGCGCGCCACCACCGGCAATTACCAGGTGAACATCGGCGCGAGCTGGGAGCCCGACGTGTTCGGCCGGCTGGGCCTGTCGGTGCAGGGCGCGCGCATCGGCGAGCAGGCCGCGCAGGCGGACCTGGCGGCGGCCACGCTGGCGGCGCAGGGCGAGCTGGCCACCAACTATTTCGGGCTGCGCGAGTCGGACGTGCTGAGAGGGTTGCAGACCGAGACCATCGCCGGCCTGCGCCGCGCCTTGCAGATCACGCAGAACCGGTATTCCGCGGGCGTGGTGGCCCGCACCGACGTGCTGCAGGCGGAGAGCCAGCTCGCCAACGCGGAGGCCGACCTGTTGACGCTGGAACGCCAGCGCGCCACCTTCGAGCACGCGATCGCGGTGCTGGTCGGCAAGGCGCCGGCGAACTTCAGCCTGGCGGCGGAGCCGAAGTGGAACGTGAGCGTGCCGCTGATCCCGCCGGAAGTGCCTTCGACGCTGCTGCAGCGCCGCCCGGACATCGCCGCGGCCGAACGCCGCGTCGAGCAGGCCAATGCGCAGGTCGGCATCCAGCGTGCGGGCTTCTTCCCCAGCTTCAATCTCACCGGTTCCGTCGGCTTGAGCGCGTCCAGCATCGGCGACCTGTTCAGCGGCGGCCTGGTGTGGGCGCTCGGCGTGTCCCTGGCGCAGATGGTCTTCGACGCCGGTGCTACCAGTGCGCGGGTCGAGGGGGCGAGGGCGTCGCTGGAGGAAGCGGCGGCACGTTACCGGCAGACAGTGCTGGCCGCCTTCCAGGACGTCGAGGACCAGCTGGTGGCGCTTCGCATCCTGTCGGAGCAGCAGGTGCTGCGCCTGCACGCCAGCCGCGCGGCCGACCTGGTGGAACAGCAGGTGCTGAACCGGTACCAGGCGGGGCAGGTCAACTACACCGAGGTGATCACCGCACAGAGCAACGCAGCCACCGCGCGCCGCGCGCTGGTGCAGGCGCAGATCGATCGCCAGTTGGCAGCGGTGGCCCTGGTCCAGGCGTTGGGGGGTGGGTGGCGGGGGCTGTGAGCCAGCGTCATTCCCGCGGAGGCGGGAACCCAGGGCGCCCTGGATCCCCGCCTTCGCGGGGATGACGACCTATTGTTTCTCCGGCTCCGTGCCCTGCCCCAACAGCGCCAGCATCCCGCCCTCCAACGCTTCCATATGCCGCGACAGCTGCGGCGTGGATTCCTTGGAGATCTTCATGTAGC
>JAJNBO010000277.1 GCA_021156245.1 Ramlibacter sp.
CGACATGTGGCCGGGGACAGCGAGGTTGACGTCGTCGTAGTCTAGGGCGTGGGACAGGGCGCCGTTGTAGAGGGCCGCCTGAAGCGTGCTCGCCTTGCCGCCGCCGCCCAGCAGGGTCGCCTGGGGATGCGATCCTTCGTCGGCGATGACGCCGGCGACGATCGTCGCCACCGGTTCGTCCAGTGCAGCAAAACTGCACGCCATCCAGTCCGCCACGCAACTGCGGGCCACCGCCCGCGCGTCGGTCGGGAGATCATCCCAACGCAGCGCCAGTGCTTGCTCCACCAACCGTGCGGTCAGACCCTGGGCGCCGTCGCGCGACGAATTGCTGGCTGCCATGCCCGACCCCTACTCCTGGAAACTGATGCCCGAGGCGCGGATCCGCTCGCCGAGTCGGCGGGTGTCTTCGGCCAGCGTCTTGCCAAGCACGTCCGGCGGAACGTAGTTCGCGATGTTGCCCTGCTGGTACATCTTCTTCGCATACTCCGGCTCCTGCGCCATGGCTTGCAGTTCGACGCTGAGCTTCTGCACCACTTCATGGGGCGTGCCCTTCGGTCCGAACAGGGCGTACCAGATCGGGAACACCATGTCGGGATAACCGGACTCCACGAGCGTCGGGACGTCGGGCAGGAACGGCACGCGCTTGGCCGAGGTCACCGCGATCGGCACCAGCTGCCCCGTGCGGATCGGTTCGTCGAGGGCGCCGGAGTACCCCGGCGCGGCCAGCGTGACGCGGCCGGCGATCGTGTCCATCACGGCCGGGGCAGCGCCCTTGTAGGGCACGTGCAGCATCTTGATGCCGGCGCGGTGGGCGAACAGCGCAGGCGGAAGATGCGTCGTTCCGCCGACGCCTGCGGAGCCGTAGCTGATGGCTTCAGGGTTCTTCTTGGCGGCCGCCACCAGGTCGGCAACGCTGCGGATGCCGCTGGCCTTGTTGGCGACCAGGACGTGCGCCGATTCCGCAATGCCGCCAATGGGAACGAACTCGGTGACGTTGAAGGGCAGCGGATTGCTGACGGGCCGGACATTGGGGTAGATCGCCATGGAATTCACGCCTAGGTAGAGCGTGTAACCGTCCGGCTTGGCGCGGAATGCCTGTTCGGTCCCGACCACTCCGCCTGCTCCCAGGATGTTCTGCACGATCACCCCCTGCCCGATCCGGTCGCCGAGGCGCTGTGCCATCACCCGAGCGACCGTGTCGGTAGGGCCGCCCGCACTGACGGGCACGATGATCTGGATCGGGCGGTTCGGATAGGCTTGCGCCGACGCGAAGGCGGGCACCGCGGCCAGGGATGCGCCGAGCAGGGTGCGGCGGCTGATGTTCGAATTCATGCTTGTCTCCTTCGTTCTTCGTGGATCACATGCCGATCAGGTCGGCTCTTTGCAGGATGCCGCTTTGCGCGCGCACGGTGGCGACGTCCACCAGCGATCCGTCCAGCGCGATGGAACCGAGCCCCTGTTCGAGGGCCTTGGCATAGGCGGCGGCCATGGCGCGTGCCTTGTCGACATCCGCCTGGGGAGGCGTGTGCGCGCGGTTGGCGGGCTCGATCTGGCTTGGGTGGATGGCCCACTTGCCCACGAAGCCCAGGATGGCTCCGCGGCGCGCCTCGACCGCGTAGCCTTCGGCATTGCGGAAGTCGGCGAAGGGGCCGTCGATGGCGTCGATGCCGGCGGCGCGCGCGGCGATCACGACCTTGTAGCGGGGGTACTGCCAGAGGTCGCCGGGATAGTCCTTGGAACCCCAGATCTCCTTCTGGTCCAGCCCCTGCGAGGCAGAGTAGTCGCCCATTCCGAGGATCAGCGCCTCCAGCCGGGGGCTGCAGCGGGCGATCTGCTCCACGTTGATCAGACCCTCGACCTCCTCGATCAGCACTTCGAGGCCGACGCGCTTCTTGAGCTTGAGCTTCTGCTCCAGCTGGGTGATCAGGGTCTCGACGAAATGCAGGTCGCGCGGATGCCGCACCTTCGGGATCATGATCACGTCGAGGTTCTCGCGCGCGCCCTCGACCACCTCGATGATGTCCTGGTAGCAATACTCCGTTTCCACATCATTGATGCGCACGCAGCGGGTTTTCTTGCCCCAGTCGAGCGTGTTGAGCGCCTGCACCACCTTGCCGCGGGCTTCCGCCTTGGCACTGGGCGCCACCGCGTCCTCGAGATCCAGGAACACCAGGTCGGCGTCGCTCGCCGCACCCTTGGCCATCATCTTCTCGCTGCTGCCGGGAACGGCGAGTTCGGAGCGGCGAAGCCGCTTGGGTTGCTTGATCGTCATGGACTTGTCTTCCTCAGGTTGCTTGTTCTGCGCAGTAGATGGCGCCGCTCTTGGACAGGCTGTCGATGCTGTGGGCCGCAATGCCGGCTTCCAGCAGCACCGCACGGGTGTGTTCGCCCAGTTCGGGGGCGCGCCGTCGCACGCCACCGGGCGTCTTCGACATCTTCACCGGCACGCCGGCGATCGTGAGCTTGTCCGCGCTGTGCGGCTGCTCCACTTCCACGAGCATCTCGCGGACCGCGAAATGCGGGTCGCGGAAGATGTCTTCCGCGCTGTACACCGGCCCATACGGAAACTGTCCGCCGAACAACGCCGTGAGTTCGGCCTTCGTGCGGGCACTGGTGAAATCCTCGACCTGCTGCTTCACGAGGCCGGCGTTCCGGACCCGTCCGGCGTTGGTGCGCAGGCGCTCGTCGTCCAGCAGGTCGCGCCGCTCCATCAGCTCGCACAGCCTGGCCCAGAAGTTGTCGTTCGGGCAGCCCACCGTCACCCAGCCGTCCCTGGCCTTGAACAGGCCGAAGGGGCAGAACATGGGATGGTGCGAGCCCTGCGGCTGCGGCGAGGTGCCGTCCATGGAGTACTGGTAGACGATTCGCTCCGAGCAGGACAGCACGCCGTCCACCATCGCCACGTCGACGAACTGGCCCTGGCCCGTCTTGTTCGCATGGATCACGGCCGCCAGGATGCCGAAGGCACAAAGCGCCGAGGGAATCAGGTCGCCGACACCCGGCCCGACCTTCATCGGCTGGCCGTCTTCCGTGCCGGTGACGCCCATCATGCCGCCCATGGATTGCGAGACGACGTCGAAGGAGGGCCAGTCTACGTATTCGCTGCGGCCGCTGCGGGGATCCCCGAAGCCCCGGATGCAGGCATAGACCAGGCGCGGGTTGCGGCGGCTCATCGTTTCGTACGACAGGCCGAGCCGGTCCAGCACTCCTGCCCTGAAGTTCTCCACCACGACGTCGGCCTTCTCAACGAGGGACAGCAGCAATTCGCGGCCTTCGTCCGACTTCAGGTTGACGACGACGCTCTTCTTGTTGCGGTTGACGCTCTGGAAGTAGCCACCCATGTTGCGGATTTCGTCGTCTGGCGCGTAGGGCCCGAAAGTGCGGGTCATGTCGCCTTCGGGGGCCTCGATCTTCACGACGTCGGCGCCATGGTCCGCAAGCAGCTGCGCGCAGAAGGGGCCGGCAAGCATCTGCGTGAGGTCAATCACGCGCAGGCCGTTGAGGGCGCCGCTCATGCGGGTGTGCCCACGAAATTGCGACGCTTCAGCAGCACCCTGCGCTGGCCTTCGAACACCTGCTCGTCGCGCTGATTGAAGCCCAGGTGGCGGAAGACGACGATTCCGGCGTCGCTGCGGTCCGCCGGACGCGCCTCGAGCACTTCGGTGCAGGCGTAAAGCGTGTCGCCGTGGAACACCATTACCTTGAGGCGGATTCCCGTGATGCCCAGCTCCGCGAGCGCGTTCTCCGCCGTGTCCTGGGCGGCCAAGCCGATGATCATCGACGCGGTGAGGCCACCGAAATAGACGCGCTGGCCGAATGCGCCCGCCTTCATGGCGTGCTCGTTGAAGTGGCCCTGCGCCGTGTTCATAACGAGGTGGGCGAACATCGTGTTGTCGATCTCGCCGATGGTCTTGCCGCGCGCGTGGCGCAGCACCTGGCCGGGCTCGAAGTCCTCGAAGTAGTTGTGGCTGCCGGTTAGGGATTGCAGGTTCATGGCTTGCGCAGGACGAGGTTGGTGCGGCGGAAATGCAGGACGCGCATGCCGTCGGCCCGGAAGCCTTCGGTGTGCCAGGTGACGATGCCCTGGTCCTTTCGGCTGGAGGACTCGCGGCGGTCGACGACCGTGCTGCGGGCCACCAATGTGTCCTGCGGATACACCGGGCGCTCGAACTCTAGGTCGTCGACACCGAGAAAGGCGCCGCCGAGCTCGCTCAAGTCCTCCGTGGTCAGCCCGAAAACGACGTTGAAGGCCAGGTACGGGTTGACCGGGCTGCGCTCGTAGCCGAGCGATCGCGCGTACTCGTTGTTGAAGTAGGTCGGGTTGAAGTGCAGCGTCATCGTGGTGAAGAAGCTGTTGTCCGACGCGGTCACCGTGCGGCCCCAGTGGTGCTCGAAGACACGGCCGGGCTCGAAGTCCTCAAAGTACGTGCCCTTGGGAACCAGGACGGCTATGCGGCGGATCTCGTCTGCGCTGCGCGCGGTAGTAGTAGGCATTAGCGGTATTTCGGAAT
>JAJNBO010000278.1 GCA_021156245.1 Ramlibacter sp.
GCCGGGCGACCGCGCCACCCACAACGCCGACGGCCTGCCGCCGGTGCGCCCGCCGGCACCCGCCGACGAGCGCCGCAGCATCCTCGACCTGTTCAGAAATTGAGCTTGCGGCCGGCCTGCTGGCTGGCGTAGCGGGCGAGGTCGGCGAAGAACTCGCCCTGGCCCTTGGTGTCGCGCCAGGCCGAGCCGTCATGCTTGTAGTGGAAGCCGCCGGCGCGCGCGGCCAGCCACACTTCCTGCAGCGGTTTCTGCAGGTTCACGATGATCTGGCTGCCGTCCTCGAAGGTGAGCGTCACCATTCCGCCGACGCGCTGGTTGTCGATGTCGGCGTCGGTGGTTTCATTGATCCGGTCACAGCCGGCCTCTACCCGGGCGAGCAAGGCCTCCGCGCGGTCGAGGTATTCGAGGTCGGTCATTACAATTTCCAGATATGTCCGGTGTTTTCCAAATTCTAGTCAGCCCTCGCCGCGGCCCTGCGCTAACCCTCGCGGCCGCGCTGCTCGTCGCCGGCTGCGGCCAGAAGGGCGCGCTCTACCTGCCCACGGGCGAAGCCGCTGCCGGCCGCGCGTCCCTGCCGCAGACGCTCGCGCCGTCCACGGCGGTCCGCCCCGCGCAGGCTGCGTCCGGTCCCGGGGCCGCCACGCCGCCCTCCGGCACCGCTGCCCCGGTGCGCAATCCATGAACCTCACTTCCCTGCCGCAAGGCCCGGCCTTCCACTACGAGGGCGACGCCCTGTGCGTCGAGGGCGTCCGCGTGGCGGAGCTCGCGCGCGAGCATGGCACGCCGCTCTTCGTCTATTCGCACGCCGCAATGCTCGGCGCATTGTCCGCCTACCAACGCGGCTTCGCCGGGCGCAAGGCGAGAGTCTTCTATGCCCTCAAGGCCAATTCGTCGCTGGCCGTGCTCCAGGTGTTCGCGCGCGCCGGTTGCGGCTTCGACATCGTTTCGGGCGGCGAACTCGAGCGCGTGCTCGCCGCCGGCGCGCAACCGGCCGACATCATCTTCTCCGGGGTCGGCAAGACGCGGCGCGAGATGCGGCGCGCGCTGGAACTCGGCATCCACTGCTTCAACGTCGAGAGCGAGCCGGAACTGGACGTGCTGAGCGCGGTGGCCACCGAGCTCGGCGTCCGCGCGCCCGTGAGCCTGCGCGTGAATCCGGACGTGAACCCCCTCACGCACCCCTACATCTCCACCGGCCTGAAGGGCAACAAGTTCGGCATCGCCCACAAGGACGCGCTTCGCGCGTACCAGCGCGCCGCGGCGCTGCCCGGGCTGCGCGTGGTGGGCATCGACTGCCACATCGGCTCCCAGATCACGAACGTCACGCCGTACCTGGATGCAATGGACCGGATCCTCGATCTCGTCACCGCCATCGAGTCGGCGGGCATCCCGATCGTCCACATCGACTTCGGCGGCGGCCTCGGCATCGTCTACAACGAGGAGCAGCCTCCCGCGGCCGACGCCTTGTGGCAACGGCTGCTGGCCAAGCTGGATGCTCGCGGCTTCGGCGATCGCCAGCTGATGGTCGAACCCGGGCGTTCGCTGGTCGGGAATGCCGGCATCTGCGTCACCGAAGTGCTGTACCTCAAGCCGGGCGAGCAGAAGAACTTCTGCATCATCGACGCGGCGATGAACGACCTGCCGCGGCCGGCCATGTACGAGGCCTTCCACCAGATCGTGCCGGTGCAGCGCCGGGCCGGCGCGACCACGGTGTACGACGTCGTCGGCCCGGTGTGCGAAAGCGGCGACTGGATCGGCCGCGAGCGGGCGCTGTCGGCGCAGCCGGGCGAGTGGCTCGCGGTGCTCTCGGCCGGCGCGTACTGCATGAGCATGGCGAGCAACTACAACAGCCGGGGCCGCGCGGCGGAAGTGCTGGTGGACGGCAGCAAGGTCCACGTGATCCGCGAACGCGAAAGCATCGAGGACCAGCTGCGAGGCGAAAAGCTGTTGCCTTGAGGAACGCCGGGGTCGCTGCGCGAACCCGGCCTACGGCCGTCCTGCCTGCGCAGGCCGGGTTCGCACGCCTCGCGCACGCGCCATCCAAGCAACACGGCCAGGATGGCGGCGTACACCGCGACCTCGGCGAAGTCGTTCTTGCCCGCCCGCATCCAGAAGAAGTGCAGGATGCCCAGCCCGGCGATCACGTACACGAGCTTGTGCAGCGCTTGCCACCGCTTGGCGCCCATTGCCTTCACGGCGCGGTTGAAGGAGGTCGCGGCCAGCGGCGTGAGCAGCACGAATGCCGCGAAGCCGACCAGGATGAACGGCCGCTTGGCGATGTCCTTGGCCATCTCGGCCACGTCGAAGCCTTGGTCGAACCAGGCCCACGTGAGCATGTGCAGCACCACGTAGAAATAGGTGAAGAGCCCCAGCATCCGACGGAAGCGCTGCAGCGTCGGGAGTTTCGCGAGCACGCGCACGGGCGTCACCGCGAGGGTGAGACAGAGGAAGCGCAGGGTCCAGTCGCCCGTGGACCGGGTGAGGTACTCCGCGGGGTTGGCGCCCAGGTCGTCCGCCAGCGCGCCGTAGAAGAGCCACGCGAACGGCAGCAGCGAGAGGACGAACGCGAACGGCTTGGCCGCGGGATGGAGCAGCGCCTTCGCAAGGGACATCGGCTGGGTCCGGGAGTGGGTGGCGTTCAGCATACCCCACGGGTACGCACGCACGCCGCCCCCGGATGCAGTCGGCTACAACAGGAACTCGGTGGCCGCCAGGGCGGTGACGCCGGTCAGCTGGATGGAGAACTCGGCGGCCGCGTCGCCGTCCGTGTTTCCGTACAGGACGCCGTTGGCCAGCCGCAGCTGTCCGGCCGAACTGAACGCTGCGTTGGCCGGAATCAGAATCCCCTTGAATGCCTGGTTCCCGCCCACTTCCGTGTTCGCGTCGATGTTGCGCAGGTCGATGCGGTCCAGCCCGCGGGTGAAGTCGACGATGACGTCGCGGGTGCTGTTCGTCAGGCCCGATTCGGACACCAGGTTGTAGTCGAACACGTCGCGGCCCCCGCCGCCCTTGAGCGTGTCCCTGCCGGCCCCGCCGACCAGCAGGTCGTGGCCCGCATCGCCTTCCATGCGGTCAGCGCCGCGGTAGCCGTACATGAGGTCGTCACCGGCATAGCCCCGCACGCGGTCACCGCTGGAGGACATCCGGAATTCGTCATTGCCGGACAGGAGCGACTCGTAGACCGAGAAGTCGTCGGACGTCCGCGCGGTGCCCGCGGCGCCATACAGCGCGATCCCGCTCGCCTCGATGTCGAACAGCATCCACGTGGCGGCCCACTCGTCGCCGACGGGATCGACCAGGATCTCGGACCGCATCATCGTCACGGTGCCGCTGGTCAGGGCGCTCCCCGTGGCCGCGAGGTCCGGCCCGCACCATGCGACGGCTTCGCTGCCGTCGTCGAACCAGAACATGTCGTCGTAGAAGATGCCGTTGTAGGTCTCGTCGCCGTCCTCGTCCATGTAGCGGTCGAATGCAGGCTGCATCAACGCATTGAGGTTCAGTGCGGCGTGATCGTAAGCGTGGTTTCCGTACGCATGCAGTTTTGCCATGGCCCGCACTGTAAGGGCGGTTCAGCGCGCCGACACTCGCCCATTCGACAGAGGAAGGCGGATCGGCGTCCGGGAACGAAGCGGCCGGACTCCCGCAAGGGAGTCCGGCCGCGAAGGCAGGCAGGCAGTGCCGCTTACTGGCTCAGGATCAGGTTGGCGATGAGGCCGGTCGCGATCGCCACGAGCACGTAGTCGGGGCCGACCTGCACCCAGTGATAGCCGCGCGGCGGTGCAGAGAGGCGGTGGCCGCGCCAGTCGTTCACTACGTAGGTGCGGTTGTTCAGGTACACGGGCAGGCGGGCGCCGCGACGGAATTCCGGGCTGCGCGCGTTGTAGTAACGCAGGTCTTGCCGTGCTTCCCGCGTGTCGCCACGCGCTTCACGGCGATCGCGCTGTCCCTCGCGGATGTCCTGGCGAGCTTCGCGGCGCTCGCGCGGCGTGTCGGCCTGGCGCAGGTCGCGCTTGCCTTCGCGGATGTCGCGGGTGGCTTCGCGCCGGTCTTGCCGGCCTTCGCGCAGATCCTGGCGCGCTTCCTGGCGGGGTTGTGCGAACGAGGGCAGCGAGGCGAGGCCCATCGAGGCGATCGCGATGCTGCAGACGATGGTTCTGGTCTTGTTCATGTAGAGCTCCTGGTGAACCCTCATGCTCTTACATATGGACGCGCTGTGGGTGTACGAACTGCAAAGACTTCGACCGCAGAGCCGGCTTGCGCCCTCGTCCTACGCCTCAGCGGCCCGTCGTCCCACCGACGGACACCGTCGTGTCCGTCACTCGTCAGTAGTCCTTCTTCAGGTCCATCCCGGCATACATCTGCCCGACCTGCGCCTCGTACCCGTTGAACATCAGCGTTTTCCGCTTCTTGGCGAACAGCCCGTCCTCGCCGATGCGGCGCTCGGTGGCCTGCGACCAGCGCGGGTGGTCCACGTTCGGATTGACGTTGGAGTAGAAGCCGTATTCATTGGCGGCCGCCTTGTTCCACGCGGTCTTGGGCATCTGCTCGGTGAAGCGGATCTTGACGATGCTCTTGGCGCTCTTGAAGCCGTACTTCCACGGCACCACCAGCCGCACCGGCGCCCCGTTCTGGTTGGGCAGCACTTCGCCGTACATGCCGAACGTGAGCAGCGTCAGCGGGTTCATCGCTTCGTCCATGCGCAGCGCCTCCGCATACGGCCAGTCGAGAACGCGCGAGCCCACGAAGGGCATGGTGGCCTTGTCGGCCAGCGTGAGGAACTCGACGTACTTCGCGTTGCCAAGCGGCTCGACCTTCTCGATCAGTCGGGACAGCGAGTAACCGACCCACGGCACCACCATCGACCACCCCTCGACGCAACGCAGGCGGTAGATGCGTTCTTCCTGCGCACCGAGCTTGAGCAGGTCCTCGATCGCGTACTTCGCCGGCTTCTTGACCAGGCCCTCGACTTCGACGGTCCAGGGCCGGGTCTTGAGCGTGTGCGCGTTCTGTGCCGGGTCCGACTTGTCGGTGCCGAACTCGTAGAAGTTGTTGTACGTGGTGGCGTCCTTGTACTCGGTGACCTTTTCCATGGTCACCGCGCCCGAGACGGTGGAGCGGACCGCGGCCAGCTGCGCCAGCTTGCCCGGGCGCTGCACCTGCTGGGCCAATGCCTCGCGTTGCGCCCAGGTCGCCAGGGCGGCGCCTGCCGCGCCCGTCGCCATCCACTTCAGGATCTGGCGCCGGTCCTCGTACACCGCGCGCGGCGTGATCTCGCTGGAATGCGGGTGCTGGAAGCCGTCGCGGCCTGTCCTGATCAGCATGGGGAACTCCTTGTGGGTGACTTGCTGCCCTGGTACGCAGCAAAGGGCCGATTGGTTTTGCGCTCCGTCAGAGTTCGCCGTAGCTGTGCAGCCCGGAGAGGAACATGTTGACGCCCAGGAAGGCGAAGGTGGTCACGGCGAGGCCTACCAGCGCCCACCAGGCGGACACCGTGCCCCGCAGTCCCTTCATCAGGCGCATGTGCAGCCAGGCCGCGTAATTGAGCCAGACGATCAGCGCCCAGGTCTCCTTGGGGTCCCAGCTCCAGTAGCCGCCCCAGGCCTCCGCGGCCCACAGGGCGCCCAGCACCGTGGCGATGGTGAAGAAGGCGAAGCCCACCGCGATGGACTTGTACATCACGTCGTCGAGCACGTCCAGCGCGGGCAGGCGTTCGGCGATGCGGCGCCGCGCCAGCAGGATGCCGCCCACGATCAGCGCGGACAGGCCCAGGTACGAGAGCCAGTAGCTGCTGCTGCTTTCCACGGACTTGCGGAACACCATCGGCATCACCGTCAACAGCACGCCCAGCAGCCACAGCGGCGCGAGCCGGTGCCAGCGCGTCTCCGCGGCCTGCTGCTTCACGAGGTACGCGAAAGCCACCATCGCCGCCAGCGAGAACGTTCCGTAGCCCACGAAGTTCGCCGGCACGTGCAATTTCATCCACCAGCTCTTGAGCGCCGGCACCAGCGGCTGGATCTCGTGCGCCTCGCGCGCCACCGAGTACCAGACCAGGAAACCGACGGCTGCGGTCACGACGAGCATCACGAACGCGCCCATGCCGCGCGTGCCGTACTGCTCTTCGAAGTACAGGTAGAACGCGGTCGTCATCCAGCAGAACAGCACGAACACTTCGTACAGGTTGCTGACCGGGATGTGGCCGACGTCGGCGCCGATCAGGTAGCTCTCGTACCAGCGGACCATGGTGCCGATCAGCGCCATCGTCACCGCGGCCCAGGCGAGCTTGGAGCCGATGGACTCCAGAGTGGCCGTCTGCCCGCGGCCGAACATGCCGCCCCAGTAGAACAGCGTGCTCATCACGAACAGCACGCTCATCCAGAGGATGGCGGATTGGCTGGAGAGGAAGTACTTCAGCCAGAACACGCTGTCCGCGCGCGCCAGGTCCCCCTGGTACGAAGCGATCCCGAG
>JAJNBO010000279.1 GCA_021156245.1 Ramlibacter sp.
ATCCTGAAGCACGTGCACGGCAAGGGCCAGGGCACGGGGCCGAAGGACGAAGTCGGCTCGGTGCTGTACACCCGCGGCCTGATCATCCAGATGCTGGGCGTCGAAGCGGTGCGCCGCGCGCAGGAGCGTTTCGGCAAGGGCAAGGTCATGACGGCCGAACAGGTCCGCTGGGGCCTGGAGAACCTGGCGCTGGACCAAAAGCGGCTGGACGCGCTGGGCTTCGCGGGCGTGATGCGCCCGATCAGCACCTCGTGCCAGGACCACATGGGCTCCACCTGGGCACGCATCCACACGTGGGACGGCAGCAAGTGGAACTTCTCGAGCGACTGGTACCAGGCGGACGAGCAGATCATCAAGCCGATGGTCAAGGCCGGCGCCGAAAAGTACCTCGCCGACAAGAAGATGCAGCGGCGCACCGTCGCCGACTGCCAGTCCTAAGCTGACTTCCTCCCTCCCCCTCTGGGGGAGGGTTGGGGTGGGGGCGCTCGTGAGCGCCTCCACCCCAGCCTTGAAGACCTACCCATGACACCCAACATCGTCCTCAACGTCAACGGCATCGAGGTCATCTACAACCACGTGATCCTGGTCCTCAAGGGCGTGTCGCTGCAGGTGCCCGAAGGCGGCATCGTGGCGCTGCTCGGGGGCAACGGCGCAGGCAAGACGACCACGCTGCGCGCGGTCTCGAACCTGCTCAAGGGGGAACGGGGCGCGGTGACCAAGGGCTCCATCGAGCTGCGCGGCGAGCGCATCGAGAACCTCACGCCCGCGGACCTGGTGCAGCGCGGCGTCGTGCAGGTGATGGAAGGCCGCCACTGCTTCGCACACCTCACGATCGAGGAAAACCTGCTCACCGGGTCCTACACGCGCAGCAGCCGCAGCGAGATCGCCGCGAACCTGGAGAAGGTCTACAACTATTTCCCGCGGCTGAAGCAGCGCCGCACGTCGCAGGCGGCGTACACCTCGGGGGGCGAGCAGCAGATGTGCGCGATCGGCCGCGCGCTGATGGCCAACCCCAGCATCGTCCTGCTCGACGAGCCCTCGATGGGCCTCGCGCCGCAGATCGTCGAGGAAGTGTTCGAGATCGTCAAGGACCTGAACGTGCGCGAGAAGGTGACCTTCCTGCTGGCCGAACAGAACACCAACATGGCGCTGAAGTACGCGGGCTACGGCTACATCATGGAAAGCGGCCGCATCGTCATGGACGGCCCCGCGGCCGACCTGGCCAACAACGAAGACGTCAAGGAGTTCTACCTCGGCGTCGGCAGCGGCAAGCGCAAGAGTTTCCGCGAGATCAAGAGCTACAAGCGCCGCAAGCGCTGGCTGGCTTGAGCCGCGCCAGGAGAACCGATGACATCGTTCTACGACACGCTCGAAACCCGCCCGGCCGGCGACCGCGAGGCGCAGCTGCTGGCGGCCTTGCCCGCGCAGGTCGCCCACGCGCAGCGCTCGTCCACCGCCTTCGCTGAAATCCTGCAGGGCGTGGATGCGACGAAGGTACGCAGCCGCGCGGCGCTGGCGAAATTGCCCGTCACGCGCAAGGGCGAACTCTTCGAGCGGCAGAAGGCGCAACGCGCTGCGGACCCGTTCGGCGGCTTCTCCGCGCTCGTGCGCGGGCCGGCCATGCCGCGCATCTACGCATCGCCGGGCCCCATCTACGAGCCGGAAGGCAGCACGCGCGACTACTGGCGCGTGGGCCGCGCCATGTTCGCCGCGGGGTTTCGCAGCGGCGACCTCGTGCACAACGCCTTCAGCTATCACATGACGCCGGGCGCGTTCATCATGGAATCCGGCGCGCACGCCGTCGGCTGCACCGTGTTCCCCGCCGGTGTGGGCCAGACCGAGCAGCAGCTGCAGGCGATCGCCGAGCTGCGTCCGGTCGCGTACGCAGGCACGCCCAGCTTCCTGCGCATCCTGGTCGAGAAGGCGCAAGAGGCGGGCAGCGACATCACCAGCCTGCGCAAGGGCATGGTGGGCGGCGAGGCCTTTCCGCCCAGCCTGCGCGACTGGTTCCTGGAGCGCGGCCTCGACGTGTACCAGAGCTATGCAACCGCCGACCTCGGCCTGATCGCTTACGAAACCTCGTCGCGCCAGGGCCTGGTGGTCGACGAAGGCGTGCTGGTCGAGATCGTGCGTCCCGGCACCGGCGACCCCGTGCCCGCGGGCGAAGTCGGCGAGGTGGTGGTCACGACGCTGAATCCCGGCTATCCGCTGATCCGCTTCGGCACCGGCGACCTGTCCGCGGTGCTCGAGGGCGAAGACCCCACCGGCCGCACCAACGTTCGCATCAAGGGCTGGCTCGGACGCGCGGACCAGACCACCAAGATCCGCGGCATGTTCGTGCACCCTTCGCAGGTGGCGGACATCGCGCGCCGCTTCCCCGAGATCGTCAAGGCCCGGCTGGTGGTCAGCGGCGAAATGGCCAACGACCTGATGACCTTCAAGGTCGAGGCCGCATCCGCTCCGCAGGACCTCGGCACGCGCATCGGCGAGGCCGTGCGCGACGTGACCAAGCTGCGCGCGGACGTCGAGCTGGTGCAGCCGGGCAGCCTGCCCAACGACGGGAAGGTGATCGAGGACGCGCGCAGCTACAAATAGAAACAGCCCCGGGGAAAACCCCGCCGAGTGCGTCCTTTACGTATTTCCCGCCGCCTGCCGGACCCGGGGAGTGCCTATGATCCGCCGGTTCACATCTGGAGACACCATGAAGAAGACCCTCAAGTCGTTGGTCCCGCTCGCCCTCGTCGCAGCGGCCTTTTCTGCCGGCGCGCAGGACTTTCCCGGCAGCAAGCCGATCACGCTGATCGTGCCGTTCTCGGCCGGCGGCCCCACCGACCGCGTCGCGCGCGACCTGGCCGAAGCCATGCGCAAGCCCCTCGGCGGCGCCACCGTCGTCGTCGACAACGCCGCCGGCGCCGGCGGCTCGATCGGCGCCAACAAGGTCGCCAAGGCCCAGGCCGACGGCTACACGCTGCTGGTCCACCACATCGGCATGGCCACCATGCCGACGCTGGTGCGCAACATCCCCTTCAAGGTGGAGAGCGACTTCGAATACCTCGGCCTGATCAACGACGTCCCGATGACGCTGATCGGCAAGCCGTCCCTGCCCGCGAACAACTTCCGCGAGCTGACCGCGTGGATCAACGCCAACAAGGGCAAGATCAACCTGGGCAACGCCGGCGTGGGCTCCGCGTCGCACCTGTGCGGCATGCTGTTCCAGAACGCGATCGGCGTCGACATGACCGCCGTTCCGTACAAGGGCACCGGCCCGGCCATGACCGACCTGATCGGCGGCCAGATCGACCTGATGTGCGACCAGACGACCAACACCACCGCGCAGATCGAAGGCAAGAAGGTCAAGGCCTATGCGGTTTCCTCGCCCAAGCGCCTGACCACGCCCGCCCTGAAGGACCTGCCCACGCTGCAGGAATCCGGCCTGAAGGACTTCAACGTCAGCATCTTCCACGGCCTGTACGCGCCCAAGGGCACGCCCGCGCCGGTGCTGAAGAAGCTGAACGACGCGCTGAAGGCGGCGCTGCGCGATCCCGACTTCATCAAGAAGCAGGAAGGCCTGGGCGCCGTGGTCGTCGCCGACAGCCGCAGCGACCCCGCAGCGCACAAGAAGTTCGTGGCGGACGAGATCGCCAAGTGGAGCCCGCTGATCAAGGCCGCCAACGTCTACGTGGACTGATCGATGAGCCGTTCTCCGCTTCTCTCCCGCCGTGGCGCGCTGTCCGCCGGTGCCGCGCTGGCACTGGGCGCACTGGCGCCCGCCGCGGCTTTGGCCCAAGGCGCCTGGCCGACCAAGTCCATTCGCCTGGTGGTGCCGTTCGCGGCCGGCGGCACCACGGACATCCTGGCGCGCGCCGTCGCGCAGGAGCTGACCAAGTCGCTGGGCCAGTCCGTCGTGGTGGACAACAAGCCGGGCGCCGGCGGCAACATCGGCGCCGACCTCGTTGCCAAGGCGCAGCCCGACGGCTACACGCTGTTGATGGGCACCGTCGGCACGCAGTCGATCAACAAGTGGCTGTACGCGAAGATGCCCTTCGACCCGCAGAAGGACTTCGCGCCGATCACGCTCGTGGCCGGCGTGCCCAACGTCATGGTGGTGAACGCCGAGAAGGCCGCCGCGCGCAACATCAACAGCGTGCAGGACTTCATCAAGTACGCCAAGGCGAACCCCGGCAAGTTGAACATGGCCTCCAGCGGCAACGGCACGTCCATCCACCTGGCCGGCGAGCTGTTCAAGTCCATGACCGGCGTCTTCATGACGCACTTCCCCTTCCAGGGCTCGAACCCGGCGCTCTTCAGCCTGCTGGCCGGCGACATGGACGTGATGTTCGACAACCTGCCGTCCGCCATGCAGCACATCAAGTCCGGCAAGCTGAAGGCGCTGGCGGTGACGAGTGC
>JAJNBO010000280.1 GCA_021156245.1 Ramlibacter sp.
CGTGGAAGGCCAGAACGACGTGGCCGCGCTGTTCCGCTCCACCGCGGAAGGCGAGACGGGCCATGCGCACGGCCACCTCGAATGGCTGGAGCAGTGCGGCGACCCCGCCACCGGCCTGCCGATCGGCCCGACCCGCGACAACTTGAAGGCCGCCGTCGCCGGCGAAACGCACGAGTACACCGACATGTACCCCGGCATGGCCCGTACCGCGCGCGAAGAAGGCCACGACGAGATCGCCGACTGGTTCGAGACGTTGGCCAAGGCGGAGCGCTCGCACGCGAACCGCTATACCAAGGCGTTAAACGAACTGGCCGATTGAGGTCGTCGCCGCGAAGCGTGTCTTCGTCGTTCCCGCGAAGGCGGGAACCCAGGGCTTCCATGCACCCCAACGCGGAAGCCCTGGATCCCCGCCTTCGCGGGGATGACGGCAGTAGCAAAGGAGACCATGTCCACTCCCGAAGGCAACCTTCAAGCACCGACCCGCCACCCCATCGCCTGGAAGACGCCCGAGTACTACGACGAGGGTGCCACCTTCCGGGAGATGGAGCGCATCTTCGACATCTGCCACGGCTGCCGCCGCTGCGTCAGCCTGTGCGGGGCCTTTCCCACGCTGTTCGACCTGGTCGACGAGGGCGCCACCGGCGAGGTGGATGCGGTGGACAAGAAGGACTACTGGAAGGTCGTCGACCAGTGCTACCTGTGCGACCTGTGCTACATGACCAAGTGTCCCTACGTTCCGCCGCACGACTGGAACGTGGACTTCCCGCACACCATGCTGCGGGCCAAGGCCATCAAGTTCAAGCAGGGCGGCGTGGACCTTGGCTCCAGGTTCCTGTCGTCCACCGACGTGCACGGCCAGTTCGCCGGCATCCCGATCGTGGTGCAGGTCGCCAACGCGGTGAACCAGACCAAGCCGGTGCGCGCGTTGATGGAGAACACGCTGCACGTGGACCGCAACGCCTGGCTGCCGGCGCTGGCCACGCGCAAGTTCCGCAGCGCCGCGCCGAAGTCGGCGGAGCTCCCGGTCAAGGACGGCGAGCGCACGCCGGGCAAGGTGGCGATCTACTCCACCTGCTACATCAACTACAACGAGCCCGGCATCGGCATGGACCTGCTCAAGGTCCTGGCGCACAACGACATCCCCTACGTCCTGGTGAACAAGGAGAAGTGCTGCGGCATGCCGAAGCTGGAGCTCGGCGACCTCGACTCGGTGGACGCGAGCAAGCGGGCCAACATCCCGGTGCTCGCGCAGTACGCGCAGGAGGGCTACGCCATCCTGTCCGCGGTGCCGAGCTGCACGCTGATGTTCAAGCAGGAGATCCCGCTCATGTACCCGGAGGACGCCGAGGTGCAGGCCGTGAAGGCGGCGATGTGGGATCCCTTCGAATACCTCGCCGCGCGGCGCCGTGACGGCCTGTTGAAGACCGAGTTCCCGCAGCCCCTGGGCAAGGTGAGCTACCACGTGCCCTGCCACAGCCGCGTGCAGAACTTCGGCCGCAAGACCGAGGAACTGCTGAAGATGGTGCCGGGCACGTCGGTGCACACCAACGAGCGCTGCTCCGGCCACGCGGGCACCTTCGGCGTGAAGAAGGCGTACCACGAGGTCGCCATGAAGATCGGCAAGCCTCTCTTCAAGCGCATGGCGGAGCATCCGCAAGGCGGGCTGCCCGACTACATCAGCTCGGACTGCCCTCTCGGCGGCCACCACATCGACCAGGGGTTCGATCGGAATGGCTTGGGCGCGCCGCGGCTGGAGCATCCTCTGTCGCTATTGCGCCTGGCGTATGGACTGAAATGACCATGCAGCTCACCGGAAAGATCACCGCCGACAGCCTGATGACGCTGGAGGCTTACTCCAAGTGGCGCAAGCAGCACAAGGGCGAGGTCATCGCGCACCGCAAGCTGCGCAGCGTGCAGCTGGGCGAGCACATGACCGTGCAGTTCGAAAGCGAGCTGACCATGCGCTACCAGATCCAGGAGATGCTGCGCGTCGAGAAGATCTTCGAGGAAGAGGGCATCCAGTCGGAGGTGGAGTCTTACGCGCCGCTGGTGCCCGACGGCAGCAACTGGAAGGCGACGCTGTTGCTGGAGTACCCCGACATCACCGAGCGGCGGCGCGAACTGGCGCGCCTGATCGGCGTGCAGGACCGCATGTTCGTCGAGGTCGAGGGCCATGCGCGCGTGTACGCCATCGCCGATGAAGACCTGGAGCGCGACAACGAGGAGAAGACCTCCGCGGTGCACTTCCTGCGCTTCGAGTTCACGCTGGCGATGAAGCAGGCCGTGCAGGCCGGGGCCGCGGTGAAGATCGGGTGCGACCACACCAACTATCCGGCGCACATGAGCATCCCGCCGGAAACGCTGGCCTCGCTGGCGGGCGACCTGAGATAGGCCCGGGCGGCCATGAAGATCGCCCTCGCGTTCTTCGGCCTGCCCCGCAGCTCCGGCGTCACTTTCCCCTCCATCGAGCGCAATGTGCTGGCGCCGCTGCGCGCCGCGGGCGACGTGCGCGTGTTCCACCATCTCTGGCGGCAGGAGCACATCTTCAATCCACGCACCGGCGAGGACCAGGCGGTGCCGCAGGACATCTACCTGCCTTTCGCCGGTTTCGAAGGCGTGATCGAGCCGCGGCCGGAGGCGCCGACGCCGCAGTTGCAGCGCGCGATGGCGTATGGCGATGCGTTCCAGGACGGCTTCGTCGCGTTGCGCAACCTGGTGCTGCAGCTGCAGTCGCTCTACGAAGTGACGCAGCGCGTCGCCGCCGCGCACCCCGACGTGGTGGTGTTCGCGCGGCCGGACATGCTGTACCACGAGGCGGTGCGCGTGGAAGACGTGGAGCACGCCATGCGGGAGCCGGACAGCGTGGCCCTGCCTTGCTGGGAATCGTGGGGCGGCTTCAACGACCGCTTCGCGATCTGCGGAGAGCGGGCGTACAAGGCCTACGGCGGCCGGATGCTGCTGGTGGACAACTTCTGCGAGCGGGCGCAACGGCCGCTGCATTCGGAGACTTTCCTGCGCTATGCGCTGGGCTTCGCCGGGCTCAGCGTGCGGACGATTCCCCTGCGCGCCAGCCGGGTGCGGGTGGATGGGCGCGTGGAGGTGGAGGATTTCGAGGGCGTGCGGTCGCCGCTTGCCGTCCTCCCCGCGGAGGCGGGGACCCAGGGCTCCCGACTTGAAGACGGAAGCCCTGGATTCCCGCCTTCGCGGGAATGACGTTTAGTCGGGCGGAAACAAATCCACCCGGTCCGTGATGATCCCGTCGGTGCCCAGATCGATCAACCGCTGCGCCGCCCAATCGTCGTTGACGGTGTAGCTCAGGCAGCGCATGCCCGCGCCGTGCACCTGCGTCACGGTGCTGGCGTCCCACAGCGCGTGGTTCGCCACGACGGCCACGCACTCCAGCGACAAGGCCGTCTCCAGCCAGCCTTTCCACAAGGTGTCGACCAGCAGCCCGCGCGGCAGCGACGGCTGCGCGGCCTGCGCCGCTTGCAGCGACTCGGGACGGAAGGAAGTGAGGAACGGCGGCACGTCCTGCCCCGCCCACAACCGCGCCGCATGGTTGGCCACCACTGCGCCCGTCTCGGCCTCATGTCCCGGCGTCGGCTTGATCTCGATGTTCAGGAAGTACCGGTTCGCCAGGCACCAGCGCGCGATGTTCTCGAAGCTCGGCAGCGGCTCGCCGGCATGCGCGCGCGAATGCCAGCTGCCGGCGTCCAGGCGCGCGAGCTGGTCCCAGGGCTGGTCGCCGCCGAGGCCGATGCCGTTGGTGGTGCGCTCCAGCGTGGCGTCGTGCATCAGGAAGGGCACGCCGTCGGCCGACAGCTTCACGTCGCATTCGAACATGCGGTAGCCGTGCGCGGCGCCGAGGCGGAAAGCCGCCAGCGTGTTCTCCGGCGCCAGCTTGCCCGCGCCGCGATGCGCCACCCACCTCGGGTACGGCCAGTCCGTCATGCCGTGCTCCTCAGGCAGCGATGCGCTTGCCCGACTCGGGGTCGAACCAGTGCAGTCGGTCTTCGCGAGGCTTGACGTGGATCACTTCGTCGGGCTGCGGCGAGGGTTGGCCCTCCTCGATGCGCACGATGATCTGCTCGCCGTTGACGCGGCCATAGACCAGGCGCTCGGCGCCCAGCAGTTCCACCGTCTCGGTGCGCACTTCCCAGCCGCTGCTGCCCACGTCCAGGTGCTCGGGGCGGATGCCGGTGATGGCGCCGTTGCGGCCGCCGGGCGCGCTCTTCAGCAGGTTCATGGGCGGCGAGCCGATGAAGCTGGCGACGAAGGTGGACGCCGGGCGGTGGTACACCTCTTCGGGCGTGCCGAACTGCTCCATGCGGCCGGCGTTCATGACGATCATGCGCTGCGCCAGCGTCATCGCCTCCACCTGGTCGTGCGTGACGAACAGCGAGGTG
>JAJNBO010000281.1 GCA_021156245.1 Ramlibacter sp.
CTCCGATACCAGCAGCACCACGGCTGGCGGCACCACCGGCTCCGGCTCGATGGGCACCACGGGCTCGACCACTGGCTCCACGACCGGCAGCACCGACACCACCGCCGGCGCCTCCACGGGCACGGGTTCCAGCATGGGCGGCACGACGGGCGCGGCCGGCACCACGGGTTCCACGACCGGCAGCGGCACCTCCATGGGCGCCTCCGGCTCCGCCGCCCCGACGGACATGAGCGCCGGCTCCACGACGTCCGGCTCGTCCAGCACCCCGGGCGCGACCACCTCTACTCGCTAAGCGAAGGCTCGCGGAATGGCACGCCAAGCCTGGGCCGTCGCCGGCCTGATCGCTGCGGGGGCCCTGCTGGGCGCCTGCAGCAAGCAGGCCGACACCAACCCGAACGCACCGGGCAGCCCCGGGACGGGGAACGCCGCGGAAGTGGTGCGCCCTGCCGCTCCCGATGGACCGCCGGGCGGGCCGTCGGGGATTGCAGGCTCGGCGCCGCACACCGGAGGCTCCGGTGCGGATGCACCCGTGGGAACCACCGGCAGCGGCACCACGGACGCCAGCGGCCGCTCGCAGACCGCGCAACCGGGCACCGGCCTCAACGGCGGGCTGGGTGGCGGCAACAACGTGATGGGAGCGCCGGGAACTGCGGGCGCCACGGGCGCAGCGGCCGTGCCCGATGGCAGCAGCAACACGACGTCCGGGGGCGCTGTGGGCCAGAGGCCCTGAGCGTTCTCGCAGCGTGACGAAGCCGGGCGCCGCCCGGCTTTTTTCTTGCGTTCAGCCCTTTTCCACGGGCATCTTCGGCGTGCGGCACCACTCGCTCCAGCTGCCGGCGTAAAACCCCGGCGGCGGAAGGCCCGCGAGCTCCATGCCGATCACGTTGGGCACCGCGCTCACGCCGCTGCCGCAGTACATCACGACGGCCGACGGATCGCGGCCCGCGAGCAGCTGGTCGAATTCCTCGCGCAATTGCGCGGCCGGCTTGAAGCGGCCGTCGGCGCCGATGTTCTGCGCGAACGGCCGATTCAGCGCGCCCGGGATGTGGCCCGCGACGGGATCGAGCGGTTCGACTTCGCCGCGAAAGCGCTGCGGAGCCCTGGCATCCACCAGCGACGTGCTGCCGGCGCCGAGCGACGCTGCCACCTGCTTCGTGTCCACCAGCCTGCGCAGCGGAGCGCGCAGTTCGAAGTTGGACTGGAAGTGCGAGGGCTCGGTGCCGGAACGCACCTCGCCGCCGGTGGCCTGCCAGGCCTGCAAGCCGCCATCGAGCACGGCGGCGGCGTCGTGGCCGGCCCACTTCAACATCCACCACAGCCGGCCGCAGTAGTTCGCGCCGTTGCGGTCGTACACGACCGCCTGCATGGCGTTGGTGAAGCCCACGCTGGACAGCCACATGGCGAACTTCTCGCGGCTGGGCAAGGGATGCCGTCCACCGGAGGCCGCGTCCGCGTGCGGTTGTACGCGCCCCTCGGCGTCAGGCTGCCCCTTGTCGCTGAGCGCCTCGTCGAGGTGCGCATAGACCGCGCCGGGGATGTGCGACTGCAGGTACTGCTTCTCGCCGCTGGCGGGGTCCATCAGGTCGAAGGTGCAGTCGAAGACCATCAGGCTCGCCTTGGCCTCGCGCAGCGCCTTCAGTTGCTCCACGGAGATGAGGGTGGTGTACATGGAGCGCATTGTGTCGCGATTTCCGCGCTCAATGCTCTTCCGCGGGCGCATCCGGCGCGGCCTTCGCGCGCAGCACGGTGGCGGCGATGCCGCTCGCCACGATGAGGGCCATGCCGGCCCAGCCCGCGAAGGGCAGGTCGTCACCGAAGAGCAGCAGTCCGTAGAGCGCGCCGAAGACGATGCCCGAGTACTGCAGGTTGGCCACCAGCAGCGTGGCGCCCTGGTTGAAGGCGCGCGTCATGCACCACTGGCCAACCGAGGCCAGCAGCGCCATCGGCAGCAGCCAGGCCGCATGGCGCCATTCCCAGGCCGACACGCCGGTGGCGGCCATTCCCGCGGCCCCCGCGACGGCGGAACCCAGCGCGAAGTAGAAGACCGTGCGCACCTCTGGCTCGCCGAGCTTGCCGAGGGCCATCACCTGCAGGTAAGCGAAGGCCGAAAGCAGGCCGGAGAGCAGGCCGATGAGGCCGGCGAACGCCTGGTCCTGCGCAATGGTCGGGCGCAGCATCAGCACGACGCCGGCGAAGCCCGCGAGCACGGTCATGGCCAGCGCGCCCTGCCGGCCGGGCAGCGGCGCGCCGGATCGCGGATTCCATGCGATGAGGCTGCCGCCCACCAGGAAGGCCGCGATCCACACGCTGCTCATGTAGTTGAGCGTCATGGCCGTCGCGAGCGGCAGGAACGCGATGGCGTAGAACCAGGTGCCGAGCGACAGCACGCCGACGGCGCTGCGCCAAGCGTGCATGGCGCCATGACGGGTTCGCAGCGACGTGCGTTGCGAACGCGCCCAGAACGCCATGAACACCATGCCGAGCAGGCCGCGGTAGAACACCAGTTCGGAAGCCGTGAACCCCGCCGCGGCGTACTTCACGCACACCGCCATCGTCGCAAACAGCAGCGACGCGGCGAGCATCCAGAAGGCTTGCACTACCCGATTGCGCTATGCGGCCCCATGGCCTCGCGATACCACTCGTGGAAGTGCTGCATGCCGTCCTCCATCGGGCTCTGGTAAGGCCCGACTTCGTTGTCGCCGCGCTCCATCAGCGCCTTGCGGCCGGCGTCCATGCGCAGGGCGATCTCGTCGTCCTCCTCGCAGGTTTCCATGTAGGCGGCCTGCTGGGCTTCCACGAACTCGCGCTCGAACGCCTGGATCTCCTCGGGGTAGAAGAACTCCACCATGTTCAGCGTCTTCTGCGGCCCCTTCGGGATCAGCGTGGAGACCACCAGCACGTTCGGGTACCACTCGACCATGACGTTCGGGTACAGCGTCAGCCAGATCGCGCCGTGCTTGGGCGGGCGGCCGTCGCCGAACCGCAGGACCTCGTCGTGCCACTTGCGGTACACGTCCGAGCCCGGCTTGCCCAGCTTGCCGGCGACGCCCACCGTCTGCACGGAATAGTCATGGCCGAATTCCCAGCGCAGGTCTTCGCACGTGACGAAGTTGCCCAGCCCGGGGTGAAAGGGGCCCACGTGGTAGTCCTCGAGGTACACCTCGATGAAGGTCTTCCAGTTGTAGTCGACCTCGTGCAGTTCGGCGCGGTCGAACACGTAGCCGGAGAAGTCGAGGTCGGCCTTGGGGCCGAGTCTTGCAAGAGAGCGCGCCACGTCGTAGCCGTTGTCCTCGAACAGCAGGCCGTTCCAGTTCTGCACCGCGTAGTTGTTGAGGTTGAGGCAGGGATCGGTCTGGAAGTGCGGCGCGCCCAGCAGCGTTCCCGCCTTGCCGCCGCTGCCGGCGCTGTAGGTCCAGCGGTGCAGGGGGCACACGATGTTCCCGCCCGAAGACGGTGACGTATTCACGGAGCCACGGCCGCGCAGCATCAGGGCCTGCCGGTGGCGGCAGACGTTGGAGATGAGTTCGATGCCGTTGGGCGTGCGCAGGAGCGCACGGCCCTCGCCCTCCTGGGGCAGGGTGTAGTAGTCGCCGCGCTCCGGCACCGCCAGTTCGTGCCCCAGGTAACGGGGCCCATGCTGGAAGATCAGCTCCATCTCACGCGAGTGGAGCGCCGGGTCGAAGTAGCTGTGAACGGGAAGTTGGCTTGCGGCCTGCTGTAACTGAAGACTTAAATCAGACATTTCACCTGACCTAGAGACTCCCCCTATGAAGGGGACAGGGCCACGCTTGGAAGCGCGACGAGAGGGAGGGCGATTCTAACCCCCGGGTACACATGGGGCGGCCGCGCCTAAAATCCAGCCTTGCCCCCCAAGATAAATCCATGACCAAGCCGCCATCCCAACCTCCAGCCAGCTACGAAGCGGCCATGGAAGAGCTGGAGCAGCTCACGAGCCTGATCGAGTCGGGCCAGCTGCCGCTCGAGCAACTCCTGGCCGGCTACGAACGCGGCGCGGAGCTGCTGAAGTTCTGCCGCGAGAAGCTGCAGGCCGTGGAGGAACAGATCAAGGTGCTCGACGCCGGTGTGCTCAAGCCGTGGGCGGCAGAGTGAGTTTCGACTTGAAGTCGTGGTCCGCGCGGCGCCTGGCGGAAGTGGAAGACGCGCTGTCCACGTGGGTCCCGACCGACGCTCCCGCCGGCCTCGGCGAAGCCATGCGCTATGCGGTGCTGGACGGCGGCAAGCGCCTGCGGCCCCTGCTGGTGATCGCCGCTTGCGAGTCGGTCTCCGGCCACCAGGGCGCCGCGTTGCGTGCCGGATGCGCCGTCGAATTGATCCACGCGTATTCGCTGGTGCACGACGACATGCCCTGCATGGACAACGACGTCCTGCGCCGGGG
>JAJNBO010000282.1 GCA_021156245.1 Ramlibacter sp.
GCCGATGCGCTGCGACAGCGGGATGCGGCAGTTCCGAAAGCGCAGCCGCGCCAGCGGGTGCGGCGCGATCACGTCGATGCGCTCGGCGATCTCGAAGCCGGGCGTGTCGGCGTCCACGATGAACGCCGAGATGCCTCGCGGCCCCGGCGCCTCCCCGGTGCGGCAGAACACCACGTAGAAGTCCGCGATGCCGCCGTTGGAAATCCAGGTCTTCTCGCCTTCCAGCACCACGTGGTCGCCTTCGACATGCGCCGCGCACTGCAGGTTGGCGACGTCGGAGCCGGCGTCAGGCTCCGAGAGCGCGAAGGCCGCAATCGCTTCACCCCGCGCGACTCGCGACAGGTAGCGCTCCTGCTGCTGCGGCGTGCCCTGCAGGCTGATCGCGCCGGAGCCGAGGCCCTGCATGGCGAAGCCGAAATCGGCCAGGCCGTTGTGGCGCGCAAGCGTCTCGCGAATGAGGCAGATGGCGCGCGTGTCGATGCCCTTCTGGTGACCGTACGGCTGCACGCCCACGGCGTGCCGCAGCCAGCCGGCGCCGCCGAGGCCGCGCACCAGTTCACGGCAGGCGGAATCGACGTCGCGGCCATGCAGGTGCGAAACGTTGGCGGAGGCCCAGTCGTCGAGCTCCCGCGCCAGCACGCGATGGCGTTCCTCGAAGAACGGCCAGTCCAGGTAGGTCTTGTCGCTCATCGTCAATTGCCCTCGAACCTGGGCTTCTGCTTCGCGACGAAGGCCTCGTAGGCACGCGTGAAGTCGCCAGTCAGCATGCACAGCGCCTGCGCCTGCGCCTCCGATTCGATCGCCTGCTCCAGCGTCATCGCCCATTCCTGGTGCAGCATCGTCTTGGTGATGCCGTTGGCGAAAGTGGGGCCTTCGACGAGTTGCCGGGCGAGGGACCGTGCATCGTCCAGCAGCGACTCGGGAGTGCAAAGCCGGTTGAAGAAACCCCAGCGCTCGCCCTCCTCGCCGCCCAGGGACCGGCCGGTGTACAGCAGTTCGCTGGCGCGGCCCTGTCCGATGATGCGCGGCAGCATCGCGCACGCCCCCATGTCGCAGCCGGCCAGCCCGACGCGGTTGAAGAGGAAGGCCGTCTTGCTGCGCGCGGTGCCCAGGCGCAGGTCGGACGCCATCGCGACGATCGCACCGGCGCCGGCGCAAACGCCGTCCACTGCGGAGACGATCGGCTGCGGACAGCCCCGCATCGCCTTGACCAGGTCGCCGGTCATGCGCGTGAACATCAGCAACTCGGGCGCCTTCAGCTTCACCAGTGGCCCGATGATCTCGTGCACGTCGCCGCCGGAACAGAAGTTGCCGCCGGCGCCGACGATGACCACCGCATGCACGTCGGTCGCGTACTTCAGCTGGCCGAACAGGTCGCGCAGTTCCGCATACGAGTCGAACGTGAGCGGGTTCTTGCGTTCCGGGCGGTTCAGCGTGACGGTGGCCACGCTGTCCTGCACCTGCCAGAGGAAGTGCTCGGCGCGATAGCCCGCGAGCTGCTTGCGGTTGCCCGCGGCGAGCGCGGGATCGACCCGCTCAGTTGAAGCGTTCATTCTGGGTCTCCGGTGCCTGGGTGGCGCGCTCGCGCTCCAGGTTGCGTTCGAGTTGCGTCTTGCCGGACAGGTACTGCTTCGGCCACGGCACGTCGCGGTAGCCGATCTTCGCCGCTTCCAGCAGCGACCAGGCCGGATTGGCGAGGTGCGGGCGCGCGATGGCGCACAGGTCGGCCCGCCCCGCGGCGATGATGCTGTTCACGTGGTCGGCCTCCGAGATCGCCCCCACTGCCATGGTAGCGATGCCAACCTCGTTGCGGACGCGGTCCGCGAAAGGCGTCTGGTACATCCGCCCGTACACCGGTTGCTGCTTCTTGCTCACCTGCCCGGAAGAACAATCGACCAGGTCGCAGCCCGCGGCCTTGAAGGCACGCGCGATCTCGACCGCATCGTCGGGCGTGATGCCGCCCTCCACCCAGTCGTGCGCGGAGATGCGCACGGACATCGGCTTGTCGGACGGCCACGCGGCGCGCATCGCGGCGAACACTTCCAGCGGGTAGCGCAGGCGATTGGCAAGCGAGCCGCCATATTCGTCCGTCCGCTGGTTCGTCAGCGGCGAGATGAAGCTGGAGAGCAGGTAGCCGTGGGCGCAATGCAGTTCGAGCCAGTCGAAGCCGGCCTCGGCGGCGTAATGCGTGCTGCGCACGAAGTCTTCGCGCACGCGGTCCATGTCGGCGCGCGTCATGGGGCGCGCCCAGTCGCTCACGCCGTCCAGGTACTGTTGCGGGGACGCGGACAACAGCGGCCAGTTGCCCTGCTCCAGCGGGAGGTCCTCGCCCTCCCAGGGTACGCGCGTCGATCCCTTCGGGCCGGCATGCCCCAGCTGCATCGCCATCTTCGCGCCCGAGTTCGCGTGCACGAAGTCCACGATGCGCTTCCAGCCGTCGCGCTGCTGCGTGTTCCACAGCCCCGGGCATCCCGGCGTGATGCGCGCATCGGGACCGGGACAGGTCATCTCCGCCACCACCATGCCGGCGCCGCCCATGGCGCGGGCGCCCAGGTGGACCAGGTGATAGTCGGCCGGAACGCCGTCCGCGCAGGAGTACTGCGCCATCGGAGAGACCACGATTCGGTTCTTCAGGGTGATCCCGCGCAGCGTGAACGGCGTGAACATGGGTGGGATCGGCTGCTGCTGCGCATGGCGGTGCGTGCCGGCGCGTTCGGCGATCCAGTCCTCGTACCGCTCCACGTAGTCGCGATCGCGCAGGCGCAGGTTCTCGTGGCTGATGCGCTGGCTGCGGGTGAGCAGCGAGTAGGCGAACTGCTGCGGCGGCAGGTTCACGTAGCGCGCCACGTTCTCGAACCACTCCGTCGAATTGCGCGCGGCATTCTGGATCTTGAGCACCTCGACGCTGCGCAGCGCTTCATACTGACGCAGCGCCTGCACCAGGTCGGTCGGCGTGCGCCCGATGCAGCGTGCCAGCTCGATCGCGTCTTCCAGTGCCAATTTGGTCCCGGAGCCGACGGAGAAGTGCGCGGTGTGGGCGGCGTCGCCCATCAGGACCACTGGCGCGCGGCCGTTGTGATGCACCCAGGTGCCGCACACGACGCGCGGGAACTTGATCCACTGCGCCGAGCCCCGCAGGTGCGACGCGTTGGACATCAGCGGGTTGCCGTCCAGGTGCTTGGAGAACAGCTGCTCGCAGAAGGAGATGGCCTCCTCCTTCGACATCCGGTCAAGGCCGGACTTCTGCCACACCTCCTCCGGCGTCTCCACGATGAAGGTGGAGGTGTCGCCGTCGAACTGGTACGCGTGGGCCTGGAACCAGCCGTGCGGCGTCTCTTCGAAAGCGAAGGTGAAGGCGTCGAACTTCTTGTGCGTGCCGAGCCAGACGAAGCGATTGCGGCGCAGGTCGATGTCCGGCTGGTAGGTATCGGAATACTTGGTGCGGATGCGGCTGTTCAGCCCGTCGCTGGCGATGACCAGGTCCGCGCCGGGATAGTCCTCGTCGCCCTGCGCGTTGGTGTCGAAGACCAGTTCGACACCCACCTGCTCGCAGCGCCGCTGGAGGATGTTGAGCAGGCGCTTGCGTCCGATGCCGATGAAGCCATGCCCGCCGGAGCGTACCTTGTGGCCGCGGATGTGGACCTCGATGTCGTCCCAGTGGTTGAAGGCGCCCAGGATCTCGGCGGCGCTTTCGGGATCGGCGGCCTGCAGGTTGCCGAGCGTCTGGTCGGAGAACACGACGCCCCAGCCGAAGGTGTCGTAGGGCTTGTTGCGCTCGATCACTCGGACCCGGTGCGACGGGTCCTGCTTCTTCATGAGCAACGCAAAATACAGACCCGCCGGGCCGCCGCCGATGCAGACGATGTCCATGCTTGCTCCAGACCTAGATAGTTTAAGTTTAAAGCATCTGCGGGGATCCGTCACCCCCGCGCAGGCGGGGGCCCAGGGCTTTCAGGAAGCCAGGGTGCCCTGGGCTCCCGCCTCCGCGGGAATGACGAAGGCGGCATGCGCCCGCCGCATCACTGCCCGTGGGGTCTCGCCCTTCAGGCGATGGTCGCTCCACACCTGGCGCCATTTGCGGGCGCCGGGCAGGCCGTTGTAGAGGCCCATCATGTGCCTCGCGATGGAGTGCCAGGGCGTGCCGCGGCGCGTGTGTTCGCGCTCCATGTATGCCACCATCCGCTCCTCCACCTCCTCGCGCGCCAGGTCCGAGGGTGCGTCACCGTAGAACTGTTCATCCCATCGCGCCAGCCACCACGGGTGGTGGTAGGCCTCCCGGCCGATCATGACCCCGTCGAGCACCTGCAGCTGCTCATGCACGACCGCGTCGGTCGTGATGCCGCCGTTGATGCCGATGACGAGCCGCGGAAACTCCTGCTTGAGCCGCTGCACCAGC
>JAJNBO010000283.1 GCA_021156245.1 Ramlibacter sp.
CTTCACCGAGAAGCGCAAGCCCGCCTGGGCGCAGCCCGCCGAATGAACGCCCTCGAGCTGCTGCTCCGTGGCGAGAGCCACGGCGCCGTCGCCTGGCAAGTCGCGGTACTGTCGGGTTGCATCGCGGTCGCATGGGGCGTGTGCTGGCTGCTCGGTCGCCGCGCGCCCGCGGACTCCATCTGGTTCGGCCGCGGCACCATCGACGGCGTGCTGTTCCCCATGCTGGCGCTGGGCCTCACCTACAGCGCGCGGGTCGGCCTGGGAGCGTTCCACCAGGTTCCGCTGCTGCGCATCGCCGTGCCGGTGCTGCTCGCCTTGGTGGGCATCCGGCTGCTGGCCCGCGTATTCACCGTGGTGTTCCCGCGTTCCGGCTTCGCGCGGGTGGCCGAACGCGTGTTTTCCTGGGTGGCGTGGCTGGCGGCGGTGCTGTGGATCCTGGGGCTGATGCCTGCCGTGCTGGAGGAGATGGAGGCCATCCAGTTCTCGTTCGGCAAGTCGGAGATCAGCCTGCTGGCCATCGTGCAGGGCACGCTCTCGTCCGGCCTGGTGATGGTGCTGGCCCTCTGGGTGGCCTCCGCGCTGGAGCGGCAGGTGCTGCGGGACACGGTGTCGGACCTGTCGCTGCGCAAGGCAGCCAGCAACGCGATCCGCGCCACGCTGCTGCTGCTCGGCTTCCTGTTCGCGTTGTCCGCGGTGGGCGTGGACCTGACGGCGTTGTCGGTGCTGGGTGGCGCGCTCGGCGTCGGCATCGGGTTCGGCCTGCAGAAGCTGGCGGCCAACTACGTGAGCGGCTTCGTCATCCTGGCCGAGCGCAGCCTGCGCATCGGCGACACGGTGCGCGTGGACAACTTCGAGGGCGTGGTGGCGGACATCAAGACGCGCTACACGCTGATCCGTTCGCTGTCCGGCCGCGAGTCGATCGTTCCCAACGAGAAACTGATCACCGAACGCATCGAGAACCTGTCGCTCGCCGACCCCAAGGTGCTGTTGTCGACCGAAGTCGCGGTGAGCTACGACGCCGATCCCGAACAGGTGCGCGAGATCCTGCTGGAGGCTGCGCGCGGCGCCGCGCGCGTGGTGCCGGATCCCGCGCCGGGTGTCCAGCTGGTGAAGTTCGGCAGCGACGGGCTCGAGTTCAAGCTCGCCTTCTGGATCGCCGACCCGCAGAACGGCGGCGGCGCCGTGGTCTCGGAAGTGAACTTCCGGATCCTGCAGGGCCTGCGCGCGGCGGGGATCGACATCCCTTATCCGCAGCGCGTGGTGCACCTCACTTCATCAGCGAAGGAAGCCACAGGCTGAGCTGCGGAAACGCGATCAGCAGGCCCAGGACGACCACCATCGTCAGCACCAGGGGCCAGCATCCCTTGAAGATGCGCGCCAGCCCGACGCCCGGCAACAGCGCGTTCAGCACGAAGAGGTTCATGCCCACGGGCGGCGAGATCAGGCCGATCTGCACGATCATCACGATCAGCACGCCGAACCAGACGGGGTCGAAGCCGAGGCCCGTGACGATGGGGAAGAACAGCGGGATGGTGAGCAGCACCATGGTGAGCTCTTCCATCACCGTGCCGAGCAGCACGTAGATGGCCATCATGGCCACGATCACCATGGTCGGCGACATGCCGAGGTTCTCGATCGCGTCCTTCAGGTCCATCGGAAGGGTGGTGAAGTTCACGAAGTTCGCGAACAGCGTCGCCGCGATCAGCAGCGTGAACAGCATGGCGGTGGTCCGTGCGGATTCCACCAGCACCTGGAACAGCACCGGCCAGGTCAGGCGCCGCCGCAGCAGGGCGAACAGGAAGGCGCCGAAGGCACCGAAGCCCGCCCCTTCGGTGGCGGTGAAGAAGCCGCCGTAGATGCCGCCCAGCACCACGATCACCAGGACCACCACGCCCCAGATGCCGCGCAGGGCGCGCCAGCGCTGCGGCCACGTCGAGCGTTCGCCGGGCGGCGCGTGCTCCGGGTCCCGCGACGTGATGAGCGCCACCGTCAGCATCAGCATGGCGGCGGTCAGCAGCCCGGGGATCACCCCGGCAGCGAACAGGTGGCCGATGTTGGTCTGGGTCACGATGCCGTAGATCACCATGATGGTGGACGGCGGGATCATGATGCCCAGCGTGCCGCCCGCGGCCATGACGCCGGTGGACAGCGAGTCGCTGTAGCCCAGCTTGCGCATGGATGGGTACGCCACCTTGCTCATCGTGGCGGCCGTTGCGATGGAAGACCCGCAGATGGCGCCGAAACCGGCGCAGGCGGCGATCGTGGCATGCGCCAGGCCGCCGCGCACGTGGCCGATGAACGCATAGGCCGCCTGGAACAGCTCGTGCGCCAGCCCGGCCCGCGCGACGAAATTCCCCATCAGGATGAAGAGGGGGATGACGGACAGGGTGTACGCGAAGCCCGTCTCGTAGACCACCTGGGAGGTGCTGGCCAGCGCCGGCACCCAGCCGCGCGTGAGCCAGACGCCCGCGAAGCCGACGAGGCCCATGGCGAAGGCCAGCGGAACGCGCATCAGGGCGAGCAGAAAGATCGCGCCGAATCCCAGCAACGCTTCGGTCACAACGCGGCCCCGTCGCCTTCGAAGCGGTCGTGCGGCTTTTGGAACACCAGGACGACGTGCACCAGCCCCGTGAGGGCGCACAGCAGTCCCATGCCGTAGACGAAGGGCGCCTTGGCGATCTTCAGCTGCGCGGTGGTCTCACCGGTCTGCCCGAACTCCGCGCCGGACTGCCACATCAGCCAGCCCAGTCCCAGCAGGGCAGCAGCGCAGACAAGCTGCACCGCCACCTGCTGCAGCCGGCGCAGCCACATGGGCAGGTAGGGATCGAGCGAGTCGAACTCGACGTGTTCACCGCGGCGCGATACCAGCGGCAGCGCCGCGAAGATCACGATCACCATCAGCAGTTCGGTCAGCTCCAGGGAGCCCGGGATGGAGCTGGACAGGAACTTGCGTCCCAGCACGTCCAGGAACGTCAGCGCCATGATGGCGAAGAGCGCGACGCCCGACAGCAACCCGCACAGCAGGTCGAGCAGCTTGTTCAAGCCGGCTTACTTCGACAGCTTGGCGATCTCGGCGCGGAAGTCCGCCAGCAGCCTGGCCGCGTTCTTCAGGCCCTTCGCCTCGGCGTCCTTGACCCACTTGGCCTCGAGCTGCGACGTCTTGGCCTTCACGTCGGCGACAAACCTGGCGTCGGCCTTGACGACCTGCACGTTGTTGGCCTGCATGAGCGCGTACGCACGGCGGTCGAACTTGTCCCAGGAGCGGCCGATCATCCGCGCCGCCACTTCGCCCGACGCGTCGTCCACCGCCTTCTTCTCCTCCGGGCTCATCTTGTCGTACTTGGCCGGGTTCATCATGAACACGAAGCTCGTGTTGTAGAGGCCACCCGGGAAGGTGGTCGCGTGCTTGACCAGCTTGTCCAGCTTGAAGGCCTCCACCGACTCGGCGGGAAACAGCGTGCCGTCCATCACGCCGCCGGACAGCAGCTCGTACGACTCCGGCGCCGGCTTCAGGGTGACGTTCATGCCCAGGACCTTGGACACCTCGTTCACCATGCCGCCGCCCACGCGCCACTTGAGGCCCTGCAGGTCCTCCAGCTTGGTGACGGGACGCTTGGTGTTGAACACGATGCCGGGGCCGTGCGTGAAGAAGGCCAGCACCTTCACGCCCTCGTGCTCCTTGATGAACTCGGGGTTCTTGAAGGCCACCCGGTTGAAGGCGACCGACATGGTCTCTGCCGAGTCGCCCAGGAACGGGAATTCGGCCAGCTGCGGATACACGAAGCGGCCCGGCGTGTAGCCGTGTACCGTGAACGTGACGTCGGCCAGGCCGTTCTTCACCGCGTCGAAGCTGCCCGGGGGCGCGGCCACCGCGCGCGGCAGGTGGTTGCAGCGGATCTTGTTCTTGCTGTTCTTCTCCACCAGGTCGCACCATTCCTTCTGGGCGAGCGTCAGCGCGTGGCCGGGCGGCACCCAGCTGGAGGTGGTGAGAACGGTCTGCGCGGCGGCCGGCAAGGATGTGCATGCGGCTGCGATGGCGGCGATGGAAATCAGGCTGCGTTTCATCCCACGAGCTCCTTGTATTGGTGCGATGCAATGTAAGCCGCTCGCTTGGGAAGGCCGGTCCAGACTTACCCGCATCGGGCCATCGCAGCGCCTATAATCGCAAAAAAGAACGGTCGTTCTATTTTGATCCGCAAGGGCGTGGCACGATGCCATCCCTGCCCGCGGCCGCCGGGGGCGACATAGAATTCCAGTTTACGTAAACGTCAACTCTCCCAACTCTAGGAGTTCCCAGCATGAAGGTCCTGGTCCCGGTCAAGCGGGTGGTGGACTACAACGTGAAGGTCCGCGTGAAATCGGACAACACGGGTGTGGACATCGCGAACGTGAAGAATCGCCGTCTCCTGCGGCGTGCAGCAGTGCCAGGAAACGCTGCGCACGGCCATGGCGATCGGCGCCGACCGCGCCATCCTGGTCCAGACCGACGAGGAACTGCAGCCGCTGGCCGTCGCCAAGATCCTGAAGGCGCTGTTCGACAAGGAACAGCCCGGCCTGGTGATCCTGGGCAAGCAGGCGATCGACGACGACTGCAACCAGACCGGCCAGATGCTGGCCGCGCTGGCGGACCTGCCGCAGGCCACCTTCGCCTCCAAGGTCGAAGTCGCCGACGGCAAAGCCAAGGTCACGCGCGAAGTCGACGGCGGCCTGGAGACCATCTCCGTGTCCATTCCCGCGGTCATCACCACCGACTTGCGCCTGAACGAGCCGCGCTACGTGACGCTGCCCAACATCATGAAGGCCAAGAAGAAGCAGCTGGACGTGGTCAAGCCCGAGGACCTGGGCGTGGACGTCAAGCCGCGCCTGAAGACCCTGAAGGTCACCGAGCCGCCCAAGCGCGGCGCGGGCGTGAAGGTGCCGGACGTCGCGACGCTGGTGCAGAAGCTCAAGACCGAAGCCAAGGTCATCTGATCAACTCCGTCATTCCCGCGAAGGCGGGAATCCAGGGCGCCCTGGATCCCCGCCTTCGCGGGGATGACGATTCAAAGGATTGCATCCATGACTTCCCTCGTCATCGCAGAACACGACAACGCGAGCATCCGGCCCGCGACCCTGAACACCGTGACGGCCGCGGCCGCTTGCGGCGGCGACGTGCACGTGCTGGTCGCCGGCGCCAATGCCGGTGAAGCGGCCAAGGCCGCCGGCCAGATCGCCGGCGTCTCCAAGGTGATCCACGCCGACGGCGCGCATTTCGAACACGGCCTCGCCGAGAACATGGCCGCCCAGGTGCTGGCGATCGCCGCCAACTACAGCCACATCCTGTTCCCGGCCACGGCCAGCGGCAAGAACATCGCCCCGCGCGTGGCCGCCAAGCTGGACGTGGCGCAGATCTCCGACATCAGCAAGGTGGACAGCCCCGATACCTTCGAGCGCCCGATCTACGCCGGCAACGCC
>JAJNBO010000284.1 GCA_021156245.1 Ramlibacter sp.
GGACGCCGTGGCCGCCATGGAGCGCTCGACGCAGGGCGTGGTGGAAGGGGCCAAGCTGTCCGACAACGCAGGTACCGCGCTGACCGAGATCGACCAGGTGTCGCGCCGCCTCGCCGACCTGATCGAACAGATCTCGCAGTCCGCCTCCAAGGAAGCCGAGTCCGCCAACGTGGTGGCCGGCAACATCCAGCACATCTTCGCGGTGACCGAGCAGACGGGTGAAGGCACCCGCTCCACCGCACAGCAGGTGCGTGAACTGACCCGGATGGCCGAAGAGCTCCGCCAGTCCGTGTCGCGGTTCAAGATCGCCTAAAGAGGCGAGGCCCCGCAGCAGTACGCGGGGCCGGCCACGCAGCGCGCCAGCAGACGGAACGAACAATGCAAGCAGCAGCCCAAGACCACGAACTGGCGAACAACGACCTCGGCCCGTTGGCCTGGGTGCTGGACGAACTGCGCAAGTCGCTGGAGTCCGCATCGTCCGCGTTGCGCCGCTTCGTGCGCGACACCGCGCAGGCCAAGGGCGAGGACATGGCGTCGGTCGACACCGGCCACCTGCGCATCGCCCGCCAGCACATGCACCAGGCGGTCGGCGCCCTCGAAATGGTGGGCCTGGTCGCACCGGCGCACATGCTGCGCAGCATGGAAGGCGCGGCCCAGAAGTTCATCGAGCGCCCCGAGCTGTGCACCGAAGCCGCCGCCGGCAAGGTCGAGCGCGCCGGCTTCGCGCTGACCGAATACCTCGAGGCCCTGCTGGGTGGCAAGGCGGTGTCGCCGCTGTCCCTGTTCCTCCAGTACAAGGACGTGCAGGACCTGTGCGGCGCCGATCGCGTGCACCCCGCCGACCTGTGGGGCATCGACTGGCGCTGGAACGACTTCCCCGGGCCGGCCACCGTGCAGCCCCTGAACTACGACCCAGCCATCCGCGCGCGGATGGACCAGGCGGTGCTGCGCGTCGTCAAGACGGCGGATGCGGCCGCGGGCCGCGACCTGGTGGAGGTGAGCCTGGGGCTCGCCGCGACGCAGACCGCGCGCCAGCCCAAGATCTTCTGGAAGATCGCCGCCGGCTACTTCGACGCCATCGCGCTCGGCCTGCTGCCGGCCGACCTGTTCGTCAAGCGCGCCGCTTCGCGCGTGCTGCTGCAGTACGCCTCGCTCGCCAAGGGCGACACCGGCGTGTCCGACCGGCTGGCGCAGGACCTGGTGTTCTTCTGCGCGCAGGCGATGCCTGCGAAGCCCGCCGACGGCCCCGCGCTGTCGGCCGTTCGCCAGGGCTATGGCCTGGCCGCGAACAAGCCCGTCGACTACGCCAGCAGCCCGTTCGGCCGCTTCGATCCCGTGCTGCTCGCGCAGCTGCGCAAGCGCATCGGCAGCGCGAAGGAAACGTGGTCGGCGCTCTCCGGCGGCGACACGCACAAGATCAAGAGCGTGGTGGACCAGTTCACCGCGGTCTGCGACACGCTGGTGAAGCTGTACCCCGCGAGCGCGACGCTGGCGCAGTCGCTGCTGTCGGCGATCGAATCGGTCAGCCGCTCGGCGCGCGCGCCCAGCGCCGAACTGGCGATGGAAGTCGCCACCGCGGTGCTGTACCTCGAGGCCGCGTTCCAGGACCTGGACCCCAACGATGCGGAGCTCGCCGAGCGCACCGCCCGCCTGGCCGAACGCCTGAAGAAGGTGGTGCAGGGCGGCCAGCCCGAGCCGCTGGAGCACTGGGTCGAGGACCTCTATCGCCGCGTCAGCGACCGCCAGACGATGGGCAGCGTGGTCGGCGAACTGCGCGGCACGCTCGGAGAGCTGGAGAAGCTGCTCGACCAGTTCTTCCGCAACACGGCCGAAAAGGGCCCGCTGCGCGAGGCGCCGAACTTCCTGGCGCAGATGCGGGGCGTGCTGTCGGTGCTCGGCCTGGACCAGGCCGCCCATGCCGTCATGCGCATGCGCGACTCGGTCGAGAACATCATCGTCACCGAGATCGACGAGGAGAAGGCGCGTGCCGCCGGCACCTTCGAGAAGCTCGGGACCAACCTCGGCGCGCTCGGCTTCCTGATCGACATGCTGAACTACCAGCCGTCGCTGGCGAAGAAGCTGTTCGTGTGGGACGACGCGCAGGGCGAGCTGCGGCCGCTGATGGGCCGCGCGCCCGACGCGCACGTCCCGGCGGAGGCGCAGCACGTCGAGGCGCCGCTGGACTTCACGCCCGTGGCGGTGCCCGCGGTCCCGGCCGCGTCCGTCGCCCCCGTGCAGGCCGTGGCCGCACCGGCACCGGCGCCGGCGGCGACCGCTGCTGCGCCCCAGGCTGCGTCCTCCGCGGCCGTGAAGGCCGAGGAGGACGACGACGGCGAAGAGGAACTGCGCGAGATCTTCCTGGAGGAAGCGCGCGAAGTCGTGGGCAACGGCCTGGCCGCGCTCGAAGCGCTGGCCGCCGAGCCCGGCAACCTGGCCGACATGACCACGCTGCGCCGCGCGTTCCACACGCTCAAGGGCAGCTCCCGGATGGTCGGCCTCAACGAATTCGGCGAGGCCGCCTGGTCGCTGGAGCAGGTGCTCAACACCTGGCTGGCCGACCAGAAGCAGGCCACGGACGACCTGCGCGCACTCTCCACGCAGGCCCTCAAGGGTTTCGGCCGCTGGATCGAGGACATCGCTGCCCGCAGCGATTCCGCCTGGCGCCCCGCAGCCTTCCGCGTCGCCGCCGACGCGATGCGCACCGAGTCCCGCCTGCTGGCCATCGAGATGCCCGCCGCGGAGTCGACGGTCGCGTCCTCCGCCCCGACCCTCGTGCCGGAGCTGCCCGCCGATACCCCGCCGCAGGATGCCGAGATCGTCTCCGCCCTGGTGGCGCTGCAAGACGTCGAGCCTGCCGCGACGCCCGCACCGCAGGCCGCGCCCGCGGCCGACGCGCCGGTGTTCGACCTGACGTTCGACCTCGGTACCGCCGTGACCGAACCCGCCGCGCTGGCTGCCGCGCCCGCGGAGCCTGTCGCGGAATTGCCGGCGTTCGAACTGGATTTCCCCACCGACGAAGCGGTCGACCGCGCACCGGCGACGCAGCCGGCGGAGCTGAGCGCCGACGACCTGCCGCCGGAATTCGCGCTGGAGCTGGGTACCCCGCCCGCCGCCTTCACCAACGCCTATACCGCGACCGCGCCCGGGGACCTGGAAGAGTTGCCGGAACTGGCGACGACGGCCATCCTGCCGAAGGCGGAGCTGCCGAAGCCCCCGATCGAGACGGCCCTGGAAATCGAAGGCATCGACTTCTCCAGCCTGTCCGCGGTCACCGGGCCCGTCACCCCTGCCGCCGGCGACGCCGCGGCAATGGACCTGTCGTTCGAGTGGCCGCCCGCGGCTGAGGCGGCAGAGCCTGCGAAGCCGCAGCTGCGCGCCGTGCCCCCTGCGGCCAGGCCCGAACCCGACGCCGATCTCGATGCCGCTCTCCCCGCGCGCGACGAGCAGGTGAAGGTGATCGGCAGCCTGCGCATCGGCATCCCGCTGTACAACGTGTACCTCAACGAGGCGGACGAGTGGTCCCGCCGCCTGGCGACCGAGATCAGCGAGTGGGCGCTGGAGATGAACCAGCGCGTCCCCGACTCCACCGTCGGCTGGGCGCATTCGCTGGCCGGCAGTTCGGCCACCGTCGGCTTCCATGCGCTGTCGGAGATCGCGCGCGCGCTCGAAGGCGCCTTGCAGCACACGCAATCGCTGGCCTGCGGCACGGCCGACCACGCGCGGACGTTCATCGAAGCGTCCGAGGAAGTGCGCCGCCTGCTGCACCAGTTCGCCGCCGGCTTCCTGAAGGAGCCCGAGCCCCGCATCCTGCAGGCGCTGCAGGAACTGAAGGACGCGGAGGGTGAGCCCCGCACCGAAACCCCGCCGATGGACCGCCACTCCGGCTTCGGCGGCCTGATCGACATGCCGGCCCCCCCGCCCATGGTGGCCTCCGGTCCCGTGGCCAAGCCCGCCGCACTGACCGTCGCCGCCTCCAAGGCGCCGCTGGTGAAGGTGCAGGAGGAAGAAGAGATCGACGTGGTCGATGCGATCGACCCGGACCTGTTCCCGATCTTCGAGGAAGAAGGCGCCGAGCTGATGCCGCAGCTGGGCACCGCCCTGCGCGCGTGGGCGGCCCACCCGGACCACCGCGAGCCGCGCGACATCGTGCTGCGCGCACTGCACACGCTCAAGGGCAGCGCCCGCCTCGCCGGCGCGCTGCAGCTGGGCGAACTCGCGCACCGGCTGGAGTCGGAAGTCGAATACCTCGGCCACGAGAACATCGCCTCCGCCGACATCGAGGCGCTGCTGCACCGCTTCGACGCCATGCAGGCGCGCTTCGACACGCTGCGGGCCACCGGTGGCTTCGCGCCGTCGGATCCGTCGGTGGCTGCGACGCCGCAGCCCGAGCCC
>JAJNBO010000285.1 GCA_021156245.1 Ramlibacter sp.
GTCGGACCGCCTGGAACTGGATTCCGAACACGGCAAGCGCGTGATGGGCGTGCTGCTGTTCCAGGACCTGGCCGTGGTGCCGCTGCTGGTGCTGATCCCCGCGCTGGGCAGCCCGCCCGAGGCGCTGTTGCGCGAGATCGGCCTGGCGCTGCTGAAGGCCACGGTGCTCATCACGCTGCTGCTGGTGGGCGGCCAGCGGGTGATGCGCTGGTGGCTGACGCTGGTGGCGCGGCGCAAGAGCGAGGAGCTGTTCGTCCTGAACATGCTGCTGATCACGCTGGGCCTGGCCTGGCTGACCGAGCTGGCCGGCCTGTCGCTGGCGCTCGGCGCCTTCATCGCCGGCATGCTGATTTCCGAAACCGAGTTCAAGCACCAGGTGGAGTCGGACATCCGCCCCTTCCACGACGTGCTGCTCGGCTTGTTCTTCATCACGGTGGGCATGCTGCTGGACTGGCGCCCGGTGTTCGACCGCTGGGCGCTGGTGCTGCTGCTGGTGACGCTGCCGGTCGTCTTCAAGCTGATGCTGGTCACGGCGCTGGCCAAGGGCTTCGGCGCCACCACCGGCGTGTCGCTGCGCACCGGCCTGTACCTGGCGCAGGCTGGCGAGTTCGGCTTCGTGCTGCTGGCGCTGGCGCAGAAGGAGGCGCTGGTGCCTCCCACGCTGATGAACCCGATCCTGGCCAGCATGGTGATCTCGATGCTGGCCACGCCCTTCATCATCCAGTGGAGCAACCGCATCGTGATGAAGCTGGTGGCCAGCGAATGGCTGATGCAGTCGCTGCAGATGACCACCATCGCGCGGCGCTCCATCAATTCCAACAAGCACGTGATCATCTGCGGCTACGGCCGCTGCGGCCAGAACCTGGCGCGCATGCTGGAGCGCGAGAACATCCCGTACATCGCGCTCGACCTGGACCCCGACCGCGTGCGGCAGGCGGCGGCCGCCGGCGACTCCGTGGTGTTCGGCGATGCATCGCGGCTGCAGGCGCTGATAGCGGCCGGCCTGGGCCGCGCCAGCGCGCTGGTGATCACCTACCTGGACGTGGCGGGAGCGCTGAAGGTGCTGGCCACCGCGCGCTCGCACGCGCCCAACGTGCCAGTCATCGTGCGCACGCAGGACGACTTCGACCTGGAGAAGTTGCAGCGGGCCGGCGCCACGGAGGTGGTGCCCGAGTTGCTGGAAGGCTCCCTCATGCTCGCCAGCCACGCGCTGGCGCTGGTGGGGGTGCCGATGCGGCGCGTGCTGCGCCTGGTGCAGGAGCAGCGCGATGCGCGCTACAACATGCTGCGCGGCTACTTCCATGGCAGCGACGACGACACCCTGCACGAGCGCGAACAGGAACGCCTGTCCACCGTCACGCTGCCGTCCGAAGCAGGCGCACTGGGCCGCGCGCTCAGCCACCTGGGGCTGGCCTCCGAGGGCGTGCGCGTCGTGAGCCTGCGCCGCAGCAACGGCCACATCGTCGACCCCGCTTCCGACCCGCCGCTGCAGGACGGCGACACCCTCGTCCTCTCCGGCCGCCCCGAGCCGCTGGCGATGGCCGAGGAGATCCTGCTCAAAGGATGACCATGCAAGACCTTCCCTTCAGCGTGCGCGACTACCTGCGCAGCCACATCCGCACCGTGCCCGACTGGCCGGCGCCCGGCGTGCAGTTCCGCGACATCACGCCGCTGCTGCAGAACCCGAAGGTCTTCCGCGTGCTGATCGACGCGTTCGTGCACCGCTACATGGACCGGCGGCCCGACGTGGTGGCGGGGCTCGACGCGCGCGGCTTCATCCTGGGCTCCGTCGTCGCCTACGAACTGGGGCTCGGCTTCGTGCCGATCCGAAAGAAGGGCAAGTTGCCCTTCACGACGGTCGAGGAAACCTACGAGCTGGAATACGGCAGTGCGACCGTGGAACTGCACACCGACGCGGTGAAGCCGGGCCAGCGCGTGCTGCTGATCGACGACCTGATCGCCACCGGCGGCACCATGATGGCGGGCAAGAAGCTGCTGGAGAAACTGGGCGGCACCGTGATCGAAGGCGCCGCGATCGTGGAGTTGCCGGAGCTCGGGGGCGGGCAGAAGTTGCGCGAGACCGGGCTGGACGTGTTCACGCTGGTGGATTTCGAGGGGCACTAGGTCCCCCGTCATTCCCGCGGAGGCGGGAACCCAGGGCTCCCATGCACCAGGATTCCGAAGCCCTGGGTCCCCGCCTCCGCGGGGATGACGCAAGTCAGCTAGCGCAGCGCCCCGTACTGCGTCGAGCTCAAATGCTCCTGCGGACCGGCCTGCTCGCTCAACTCCGTGTCCTCGAAACCGGTGAGCAGCGTGTAGCTTTGCTGCGGCGCCGGCTTGCCGGCATTCACCGCGGCCAGCGCCTTCTCGCCGCGCACGCCCGCGGCAAGCGCCTTCTGGAATGCCGCGACCTCGTCGGCCTGCAGCGGATCGAAGCGCTGCGCCACGGCCGCGCGCAAGTCGGCCGAGCGCGAGGACATCGGTTCGTACAAGGGCGCCGGTCCGGACTCGATGGCATCGGGCTGCAGCGGCATGGGCCGCGAGGTGACCACCGGCTCCGCCTTCTTCGCCAGCTGCAGCGGGTGCGTGGGATGCGCCGGGTCCCCGATGGCGACATGCTCGTTGGCGCGCCAGTACACCGCCGACACCGCGATGTCGTAGCGGGCCTTGGCGGACTGCGCCACCATGGCTTCGATCTCGGAGAGCTTGTTGGTGTCGTTGTGCGCGCCCTGCGCCAGGTCCACCATCACCATGAACTGGCGGCCGCGCGGGTCGAGCGACAGCACCTTGAACTTGTAGCTGGACGACAGCACGCCCGCGCGCACCATGGATTCGCGCACGACCGCGTACAGCAGCTCGCGGCGCTCCAGCCTTTCCTGCTTGCGCACGGCGGACGAGACGGTGCCGCCTGCATGCCGGCCGCCGCTGTGCGGCCTGCTGGACTCGAGGCGCGACAGGCCTGCATCCACGGGCGCGTCGCCCGCCTTCTTCTTCTGCGGGGAAAACCACTTCAGCAAGGACATGCAACCACTTTCTGTTTGTGTCTTGTAATGCTCTGACGCGCCAGCGCGCGCCTCAGGTGACAGCGATGCGTTTCGGCCGGTTGCCCAGGCGGCGCGACACCAGCGCACCCAGGGCCATCGCGATCTCCACCGCCATCTGCGGCTGCCGGTTGGACAGCTCGGTGAAGCGGATCGGGTTGAGCGACCACAGCTTGCACGCGGTCGCCGCCTGCACCGTGGCGCTGCGCGGTTGGCGGGTGAAGAAGGCGCCCTCGCCGACGGCGGAGCCCGCCTCGACGGAGGCGATGCGCAGCCGTCCCTTGTCGTCCTCGAAGTGCACGGTCAGGCTGCCCGACTCCACGAAATAGATCGTGCGGTCGCTGGCGTTCTGCTGGATCAGCACCTGGCCCTGCGTCACCGCGAAGGGCTGCAGGTAGGTGCCGAACAGCTCCCATTGCTTGCTGCTCAGGGCCGGATGGAACGCGTCGAGCGACTCGTTGTGCGCCGTTGCGTGGATCAGGCCCTGCACATCGAAGTGCAGGGTGGAAGGCAGTGGTGCGTTCATGCGGCGGAAGGTACCCGCGACCGCAGGGCGTGCACAAGACTTGTTAGCGTTCGATTACACCGGATACGCAGGTGCGTTGCGCCGTTACGCGCTGCACGGACGAACGGCCGCATGGCGCCGTCCGACGGCGTTGGCGGCGGCTGGCGGATCGCTCAGGGCGTTTCGAGCGGATCGAAATCCAGTTCGACCTTGGCGCCGTTCGGATCCATGCAGAACAGCTGCCACGTGCCCGCGCCTTTCTGCTTGCGAAGGTCGTAGGGAATGCCTCGCGCGTCGAAGCGGGCTTTCATGTCCTTCAAGCCCTTCGCCGAGAACGCCATGTGGTCGATGACGCCCGCGCGTTGCGCCGGCACCGGCCGGTCCGAGTACACGTGCAGGATCGCGCGGCCGTCGGCGTACAGCCACGCGCCGGGGAAGCCGAGGTCCGGACGCGGCCCCTGCTGCAGTCCGAGCAGGCCCGTGTAGAAGTCCAGCGTGCGGTCCAGGTCTTCCGCGATCACCGTGAAATGGTTCATGCCGTGGATCATCCGTGCTCCCGTTACCCGTTCATGCCACCAGCACCAGGGCGCCGGTGCTCTCGCGCGATTCCAGCCGCTGGTGCGCCTGCCCTGCGGCTGCCAGCGCGAACAACTCCGGTGCCGGCCGCGGCAGCACCCCGGCGGCCAGCGCGGCCCACACGCGCCCCGCGCGTTCCTGCAGTTCAGCCGGCGTCGCAACGAAGTCGAACACCACCGGACGCGAGAACGTCATCGACTTCGCGACGAGCCGGTCCGCATCCAGCGGCGGCAAGGGGCCGCTGGCCTGCCCGAGGCTGATCCAGT
>JAJNBO010000286.1 GCA_021156245.1 Ramlibacter sp.
GCCCGACAGGCCCGGCATCGCGTACCAGATCCTCGGCGCCGTGGCGGATGCCAACATCGAGGTGGACGTGATCATCCAGAACATCAGCCACGAGGGCAAGACGGACTTCAGCTTCACCGTGCATCGCAACGACTACGCGCGCACGGTGGACGTTCTCCGGAGCAAGGTCGTGCCGACGCTCGGCACCGACAGGGTGGAAGGCGACACGCGCATCTGCAAGGTGTCCATCGTCGGCATCGGCATGCGCAGCCACGTGGGCATCGCCTCCAAGATGTTCCGCGCGCTGTCGGAGGAGGGCATCAACATCCAGATGATCTCCACCAGCGAGATCAAGACTTCGGTCGTGATCGACGAGAAGTACATGGAACTGGCCGTGCGCGCGCTGCACCGCGCCTTCGACCTGGACCAGCCTGCGCAATAAGGCGACCCGGCGGCTCCCGTCCAGCCGCCTTGGGGCATAATCCCGAACACCGGAGCGGTGACCGAGTGGCCGAAGGTGCTCCCCTGCTAAGGGAGTATGCGGGCAAAAACCTGCATCCAGGGTTCGAATCCCTGTCGCTCCGCCAGGATACCCCCGCTAACGTGCATCAAGCCGCCGTTAGCGCTGCGAGGAAGTCCCAAGCGGTTGATTTGATCGTGGCAACAGGAGTAGACTGCCCTTTCACCTGACCGGCTCCCCTCGTGCCCCTAGCCGGCGACGCCAGCGTCACCAGGATCGCTTTCGCACCGACTCCTGAGGTGCGCAGTGCAGTTCGAACCTTCTCTTCTCTCCGACTGGTCCACGGCCGAGCGCCTTGCGGCTGAAGCCGAACATGCGCTCGTCACCAAGACGAGCAACGCGAGCGGCCCGGGCAGCTTCCCGTCCCCGCTGGAGTTTCACCGGGCACGTCAATTGAGGCAGGAGGCCATCGAGCTGATGCATCAGGTGCTGGCACACCTCAAGGCGGTGGCAGATGAGATGGCCTCCCAGAACCCCCAATCCACCACATTCACCGCGTCGCAACGGCAGGGAGATGCTGGAGGCATTTTTCAACCTGGGGATGGCTCTCGATAGCCATGCAGCCGCCGGTTGATGTGGCAGGCGGACCGGTTGGGGGACACCGGTAGAATCCGCCGCAAGCCTTTCGCTGGCGCGGGCCTTGACGACGGTCGCTCCGCGAAGCCCCAAGGCCGCTGCCCGGCGGCCTTTCTCCTTTCCGACTGCCGACACCAAGATGCCCACCGATTTCGCCAGCATGCTGCTGCTGGTGGTCACCTCCGCCATCACCTTCACCGTCGCCCGCCTGCTGTCGCGCAATTGGCGCAAGAAGAGGCGCGAGAAGGAAGAGGCCGCCAAGCGCGCCAACGAGAGCCGCCAGGTGCGCAGGGCGCGGGAGCGGCAGAAGAAGGGTTGAAGCAGGTCGCGACCGGACGGTCGACGAGCGCGGGGCCTGTGGGCCTTAACATTGCCCGGACTGGCGGAGGCGCTGGGCATGGAGAAATCTCTTGGCGTATTTCAACGCATCGTTCGGATCCAGTCTCAGCATGCTGGCGTTGGATTTGCTGGACCTGCATTCGTCCAACCTCCAATCGCCGGACGTGATCCTTGGCGGTACGAGCATCTTCCAAGGTTCGACAGACTTCAGGCAAAACTACTGGGGATCCTTCACCTACACCCACGACGCCTCCGGCAACCTGTCGGTGCACGGACAGGTCACGGGCTACAGCCTGTACGAGTATTCCTGGGACGGCGACGATCGCTACATATCGTATGGCTTCGAGATTCGCGAGCTGTCGCTCGACGTTGCCGAGCTTGTGGGATTGACGGATGCCCAGGTGCTGGAACGCATGTTGGCTGGCGACGACTCGATCGAGGGTTCTCAGAGCAACGACCATCTGGTCGGGTTCGATGGTGACGATAGGCTATATGGATACCACCGACCCGATACGCTGGACGGGGGCGCCGGTGCCGACACCATGTACGGCGGATACGACCCCGACCTGTATGTCATCAATGACCCGGGTGACGTGGTCCGCGAATTCTCGTTCGATGGTCCGTTCACGGACACCGTTCATTCCATCGTCGACTTCCAACTCTCGGCGCACGTCGAAGATCTCGTCCTGCTGGGGGACGCGATCCGCGGATGGGGCAACGCGTCGGCGAATGTCATCGAAGGCAACACCGCCGCCAATGTCCTGAGGGGCGGCCAGGCCGCGGATACGGTGGCCGGTGGGAACGGGGCGGACCGGCTGCATGGAGGGGCTGGAGCCGACGTCCTCAGCGGCGGCGACGGTCGGGACACGTTCGTCTATCAGTCTGCGGCGGACTCCCGCGAAGGCGACACCGACCGGATCACCGACTTCCAGTCTGGCGGCGATCTCATCCGGTTGGACCGCATGGATGCAGACGTCGCGCTTGCCGGCAGCCAGCAGTTCACGTTCATAGGGAGGGCGGCGTTCGACCGGGGCGCGGCCGCCGGGCAGTTGCGTTTCGTCTACGACAGCGCGACCAACATGGGCATGCTGCTGGGAAGTACCGATGCCGACCGTTTCGCTGAATTCGTGGTGCACCTTCCAGGTGTGTCGCGCCTTGTGCTGTCGGACCTGCTGATCTGATGACCGCGTCCCAATGAAAAAGCCGCCCGAAGGCGGCTTTCTCGCTCCCTGACATCCCTGCGTCTTATCTGTGGGCCGACGGCTTGCCGTCGCCCTTGGCGTGCTCGCTGCGGCGGCGGTCGTGGGCCTGGGGTTTGCGCGTCCCGTTGGCCTTCAACTCCAGGCCATACGAGGTCGCCGTCACCGCCAGGATCACCGGCACCCGCTGCAGGATGGCCGTGGTTCTTGTCTCGTTCATTTCTTCTGTCCCTGTCTTGCTTCCCTGCTTCGCTTGCTGTGTGACTGCAGTGGACGAAAGTATGGACGTGGCGATGGCGCGGCCGTGACGGAGCGGGGCACCAACCGAGGTCAGCGGTATCCGACATCCAGCCCGGCCGCAGCGGGCAGCAGCGCCCTTTTGCGGGCCGCCACCTGGCGCACGAGGACCGGAATCACCAGCCCCGCGCCGGCCAGTGTCACCCAGAGGCCGGGGGCGATCAGCAGCAATGCGGACGCGATGCACAGCAGCTGCTCCCAACGCTTCAGCTCGACCAGCAGGAAGCGGCTGAGCGCCGCCGCCAGCACCGTGATGCCGAGCACGCAGCCGACGAACGTGACGCTGAAGTCGTACCACGTGAAGCCCTTCGCCACCAGCAGGAGCGACGGCGAGAAGACGAACACGAAGGGCACCAGGACCTTGGCCAGTCCCAGCCGGAACGCCATGTTGCCGGTCTTGAACGGGTCGCTGCCGGCCATGCCGGCTGCCGCGTAGGCCGCAAGCGCCACGGGGGGCGTGATGTCCGCGAGCACACCGTAGTAGAAGACGAAGAAATGCGCGACGAGCGGCTCGACGCCCAGCTGCACGAGCGTCGGCGCCGCGACCGTCACCATGATGATGTAGTTCGCGGTGGTCGGGATGCCGCAGCCCATGAGGATGCAAACCGCGCCGGTCATGACCAGTGCCGCAAACAGGGTCAGCGTCTTCGGGTCGTACAGGAAGGCCGGCAGGAAGGAGCCGATGCCGCCGGCGATCGCCTGCGCCCAGCCAGTGATGATGAAGCTCACCTTGAAACCGACACCCGTGAGCGTCACCACGCCGATGACGATGCCCACCGTCGCCGCGGCCGCGCCGACGGCCAATGCGTACTTGGCGCCGGTATGGAACGCTTCCACCAGCACGCCGTGGCTGATGCGGCCGGTGATGCCGGCCAGCTTCCACCCCGCCAGTGCGATGGCGACCGCGAGCGCGAACAATCCGAGCTTGATGTCCTCGCTGTGGGCGCCGAGGTCGGCGAAGCCGATCACGCCCAGGATCACGTGCAGCACGATGCACAGCGCCCAGTTGGCGGGCCGGTTGCCGCTGGTGCGCGTGGTCAGGCCGACGATCGCGCAGGAGCTGATGCCCGTGAACGCGGCGAGGTACGGCGTACGCCCGGAGACCAGGATGGACACCAGCAGCACCAGGGGAATGAGGGTCGGCCAGCGTTCGCGGAAGGACGCGCGCAGCTTCGGCATCTCCTCCTCGGTCAGACCGCGCAGCCCGTGCCGCTTGGCTTCGAAGTGCACCTGCATGAACACGCCGAAGAAGTGCATGAAGGCGGGAATCACGGCCGCGGCGATGATGGTCTGGTAGGAGACGTCGAGGAACTCCACCATCAGGAACGCGGCAGCGCCCAGCACGGGGGGCGTGATCTGGCCGCCGGTGGACGAAGCCGCTTCGACCGCGCCCGCGAACTCGCGCTTGTAGCCCACGCGGATCATGGCGGGGATGGTGAGCGAGCCCACCGTCACCGCGTTGGCGACCGACGA
>JAJNBO010000287.1 GCA_021156245.1 Ramlibacter sp.
CGGGCCAGGGCAAGGCCCTGGCGGTGCTGAACGTGCGCGGCAAGCACAGCATCTCCGCGGACATCACCTACACCCGCGGCACGTACTCCATCAAGTACCGCGACAGCAGCAACATGAACTACGAGCCCAGCGGCCTGATCCACCCCAAGTACAACATGTGGGTGCAGACGCTGATCGACGACACGCGCATCCAGCTGTCCCGGCCGTAGGGAGCAGCACCGATGAAAGCCATCCACTTCCTGCTGGCCGCCGTCGTGGCGATCGGGGCGACGCAGGCCGGCGCGCAGCGCCTGCCGGTCCCCATCGTCAACCACGAGAACGTGGTGGTGCAGCGCGCCAGCGGGCAGCCCGCCACCGCCGCCGACGTGCGCAAGGCGATCTTCGCGGCCGCCGACGCCACCGGCCGCAAGTGGGTGCTGTCCGAACCCACCCCCGGCCAGCTGATCGCCACCTACCACGTGCGCACGCACACGGTGGTGACGGAAGTCCGCTACAGCGGGTCGCAGTTCTCCGTTCGCTACAGCGACAGCGTCAACATGAAGTACGCTCCCGGAGGCCCCAGCGGCACCGGCGTGATCCACCCCTTCTACAACCAGTGGGTGCAGGACTTCGTCCACGCGGTGCGGCTGGAATTGAACAAGACCTAGCCACGCCATCGCAGTCACCGGCGGGCCCCCTCCGCCGTCCCCCCATGAGCCCGAACTCCAGCGCCGCCCTGCCCTACGTCGAGGAAACCCGCTTCGGCAAGTGGTTCCTGCGTACCGAAACCTGGCGCGTGCACGTGCTGGAGCGCGCCATCGCCGACCTGGTCCGCCTGCTCCCGCAGCCGCGCGCCAGCTATGGCGTGGTGGTCGACGTGGGCTGCGGCAGCGGCTATTCCCTTCCCAAGCTGGCGCAACGCTTTTCCCCGCGGGACCTGGTGGGCGTGGACATCGATCCGCAGATGCTGCGCGCGGCGCGCGCGGAAGCGGACCGGGCGGGCATCCAGCCGCGGCTGGTGGAGGCGTCGAGCACGCGCATGCCGCTGGAGGACGCGTCGGTCGACCTGCTGTTTTGCCACCAGACCTTCCACCACCTCGTGGAGCAGGAAGAGGCCCTGGCCGAATTCCTGCGCGTGCTCAAGCCGGGCGGCGTGCTGCTGTTCGCCGAATCCACCCGTCGCTACATCCACTCCTGGATCATCCGCGCGCTGTTCCGCCACCCGATGGAAGTGCAGCGCACCGCGCCCGAGTACCTGCAGATGCTGCGCAGCGCGGGTTTCCAGGTGCCGGAGACCTGCGTCTCCTATCCCTACCTGTGGTGGAGCCGCGAAGACCTGGGCATCCTGGAGCGCTGGTTCGGCGTGCAGCCGAAGCAGGACCGGGAAGAGACGCTGCTGAACGTGGTGGCGGTGAAGCCTTGAGTGCGTCGCTCCGGAGGGGCAGTGGCGCGCAACGGATTTAACGCAGAAGACGCAGAAGGAAGACAAAAGACGCAAAAAGGAGAATCGGTTTCTTTTGCGTCTTTGGCTGTTCTTCTGCGTCGTCTGCGTTAAGCCCTCCGGTCCGTCCCGGTCCCCTCCGGCGCGTGATCCGCCACATGCCACGACCGATCATCGCCCGGCTCCAGCGTCCACCACCGCACCTCCCGCGCCGTCACGGCCAGGCGCCACGGTCCGCCGCACCAGGTGCGGATCTCGCCGTCATTGGTCAACCGGGCATCCAGTTGCTGCAGCCGCTTCGGCGCAATCCACTCCCCGCGTCGTTTCAACCACGCTTCCTTGACGGTCCACAGTTCGTGGAACAGGTCGTCCCGTTGTTGCGTCGGCACTCCGTCGAACAAGGCCTGCTCGCCCGGCGTGCAGCACAGGGACACCAGGCCCGCGATGTCGCGCCGCGGACGCGGCTGCTCCAGGTCGATGCCGACCGGCCCGGACGAAAGGGCGCAAGCCGCATGGTCGCCGCTGTGGCTGATCGAGATGTGGATGTCCGGCCGTCCCGCCACCCGCGGCGGCGCATCGTGCGGCGCCTCCAGCGGCCAGTCGCGCGGCGTGCCGTCCAGCACCTGCGCGAGCAGCCAGCGCGCCTGCCAGCGCGCGGCGGTGAACTGCGCGCGGCGCTTGTCGGTGGCGAGCAGCGCCAGCCGCTCCTGCTCGCCCGGCGTCAGCCAGCGGCCCGGCGCCGGGGTCTCGCGGGCCAGCGCGCCGACTTGCGCGCACGCCAGGTGCACCGTGCGGTCCATCACCGTCATTGCCAGCGGCGCAGGACCAGCGAAGTGTTGATCCCGCCGAAGGCGAAGTTGTTGCTCATGATCCACTCCGTCTGCACGTCCCGGCCGGCGCCGCGGACGTAGTCGAGCGGAGCGCAGGCCGGGTCGACGTTCTGCAGGTTCAGGTTGGGCGAGAACCAGCCCTCGCGCATCATCATGATGCTCATCCACGCCTCCAGCGCACCGCAGGCACCTAGCGTGTGCCCCATGTAGCTTTTCAGCGTGCTGATCGGGACCCGGTCGCCGAGCACCGCGAGGGTGGCCGCGCTCTCCGCCACGTCGCCATGGTCGGTGGCCGTGCCGTGCGCGTTGACGTAGCCGATCTCCGAGGCCGGGATCCCGGCGTCTTCCAGTGCGAGACGCATCGCCTGCGCCATGGTCTGCGACTTGGGCTGCGTGACGTGCGCGCCGTCGCTGTTGGTGCCGTAGCCCGCCACCTCCGCCAGGATGCGCGCCCCCCGCGCCTGGGCGTGCTCCAGCTCCTCCAGCACCAGCGTGCAGGCGCCTTCGCCGAGCACCAGTCCGTCGCGATCGGCGTCGAACGGCCGGGGCGTGAGCTGCGGCTCGTCGTTCTTCGTGCTGGTGGCGAACAGCGTGTCGAACACCGCTGCATCGATGACGTCCAGCTCCTCGGCGCCGCCGGCCAGCATCGCCAGCTGGCGGCCGCTCTGGATGGCTTCGAAGGCGTAGCCGATGCCCTGGCTGCCGGCCGCGCACGCGCTGGAGGTGGTGATGATGCGGCCGGTCAGGCCGAGGAACACGCCGATGTTCACCGCCGCCGTGTGCGACATCATCTTGATGTAGGTATTGGCGTTGATGCCTTCGGTGTTCTTCTCCACGATCATGCGGCCGAAGTCCGCGATCGCCGGCGGCGAGCCGACCGAGGACCCATAGGACACGCCCATGCGGCCGCTGCCCACGAGCGGGTCCCCGAGCAACCCCGCATCCGCCAGCGCCATCTCGCTGGCACGCGTCCCCATCAGCGCCACGCGGCCCATGCTGCGCGTGGCCTTGCGGTTGTAGTGCTCCGGCAGGTCGAACGGCCGCGCGGGAACGCCGAGCCGGGTGTTCAGGCCCTCGTAGGCGTCCCATGCATCCATGCGCTGCACCGCATTGCGCAGGCTGCGCAGGCTGGCCAGCACCGTGGGCCAGTCGTGCCCCAGGGGGCTGATCGCACCGACGCCGGTGACCACGACACGCTTCAAACCATTCCTCCGTTGACCGAGATCACCTGGCGGGTGATGTACGCCGCTTCCTCGCCGAGCAGGAAGGCGACCAGCCCCGCCACTTCGTCCGCGCGGCCGAGCCGCTTCATCGGGATCATCTTCATTGCCTCGTCCCGCACTTCATCGGGCAGCATGTCGGTATCGATCAGGCCGGGCGCCACGCAGTTGACCGTGATGTTGCGCTTGGCCAGCTCGATCGCCAGCGCCTTGGTCGCCCCCATGATCCCCGCCTTGGCCGCGCTGTAGTTCGCCTGCCCGCGATTGCCGACCAGCCCCGATACCGAGGCGATGGTGACGATGCGGCCGGGCTTGCGGCGCTGGATCATCGGCATCGTGACCGGATGCAGCACGTTGTAGAAAGCGTCCAGGTTGGTGTGGACCACGCCATCCCACTCCTCGCCCGTCATCGCCGGAAAGGCGTTGTCGCGCGCCAGCCCCGCGTTGCAGACCACGCCGTAGTACGCGCCGTGCGCCTCGATGTCGGCCTCCAGCGCCGCACGGCAGGCTGCGCGGTCGGCGACGTCGAACTGCAGCACGCGCGCGCCGCGCCCTTGCGCGCGGATGCGCTCCGCCACCGCGTCGGCCTTGCCGCGGCTGGCGCGGCAATGCACGACGAGGTCGTGACCCGCTGCGGCCAGCCTCAGCGCGATGGCTTCGCCGATGCCGCTGCTGGAGCCGGTGACCAGCACGGTGCTCATGTCGTCGCCCTCGGCTTCAGCAGATCCTCGGACCCCTCCGGCGGATCGATCACCGAAATGCGCGCGACCGCCGCGTCCTGGCCGTCCATGACGACGCGGCAATCGAACAGGCCGAGTCCGTTGGCGCCGATCAGTTCGCAACGCGCCTCGACGCGCAACTGGCTGCCGCAGGGGAAGCCGTCGCAGTAAGCCTCGGCGTGCCGAGCAGCAGGCCTGGCCGCGCCGCGCCGCCGCGTCCGCGCGCGCGCGCACCGGCCCAGGCGGCCACGGCCTGCGCCATGTATTCGATGCCGATCCAGGACGGCACCTGCCCGTCGCGCACGAAGAGGCCGTCGTACGGCACCTCCAGCTCGGCGACCACATGGCTTTCGTCCACTTCCAGCACGCGATCGAGCAGCCGCATGGCCGCACGGTGCGGAATCAGGCTCTCGATGCGGACGCTGCCACCGGTTTCCATCTCACTCACTCGCTTGAAAAGACCAGGCAGGCATTGTTGCCGCCGAATGCAAAGGAATTGCTCAGCACGTGCCGCGGGGCACGTGCCAAGGAGTCGCCGCCTTTCGCGATGCGCAGCATCGGCAGCGCCGCGTCGCGCTGGCCGTCCCACCAGTGCGGCGGCAGCCGGGCGGCGGGGTTGTCCACCAGCGTGTGCCAGCACACGGCGGCTTCCACGGCACCGGCCGCAGCCAGCGTGTGGCCGGTCAGCGGCTTGGTCGAACTCACCGGGACTTCGGTGCCCAGCAGCGCGGCGATCGCCAGGCTTTCCATGGCATCGTTCTGCAGCGTTGCCGTGCCGTGCAGGTTCACGTAGTCGATGTCGGCCGGCCCTAGTCGCGCGCGCTCCAGCGCCTGGCCCATGGCGGCCAGCGCGCCGCGGCCGCCCGGCTCCGGAGCGGACATGTGGTGCGCGTCGGAACTTTCGCCCCAGCCGGACAGGCGTACCGGCCCGGGCTCCTTGCCCATCACGAACAGGGCCGCGCCTTCCCCGATGTTGATGCCCTGCCGATTGGCCGACAGCGGATTGCAACGCGCTGCGCTCACCGACTCCAGGGCGCTGAAGCCGCCGATGGTGAAGCCGGACAAAGCGTCGGCGCCTCCCGCGATCACCACGTCGGCGATGCCGGCGCGCAGCAGGCGGGCGCCCGCCGCGAGCGCCTTGGCGCCCGAGGAGCATGCGGTGGAGATGGTGTACGCCGGGCCACCGGTGCCCAGCAGGTGCGCGACGAAGGCGGCCGCGTTGCCCATCTCCTGCTGTGCGTAATCGTAGGCGAGCGGCCAGCGCGCCTCGTTGCGGAACCGGTGGGCAGCGGCCACGCCTTCGTCCAGGCCCGCCGCGCTGACGCCCAGGACGACGGCGATCCGCTCCGGCGCCCATCGCCCCAAGGCGCGGTCGATCGAAGGGGCGAGATCGTTCAGGACCGCGGCCAGCAGCGCATTGGTGCGGCTGCGGAACGGCACCGGGTGCGCGTCGAGTGACGGCAGCGTTTCATGCACGCGCCCCAGGTGCAGCACGCGGCCGGGCGTACAGGCATCGGTGGGCGCGACGCCGCCCGCCGCTGGCGAGAACAGCGCATCGCGCGCGCCCCGGCCGCGGCCCAGCGCGCTGATCCACGCCATGTCCTGCAGGTAGACCGCTGTCATCGCGCCTCCGGCCAGGCGTCCAGGCGCAGGCGGTAGTGGCCTGCGACGTTCTCGACTTCGGCGGCGCCCGGCGCCGGGTAACGCACGCGCGCGAGCGCCGTGCTGCCCACGCGCAGGACGCGCTCCTGCGCGTGGGCCTCGAGCGTGTACGCCATCGGCAGGCCGCGCCGGATCGCATCGGCCGGCCAGTGCACCAGTTGCAGGTCGCTCAGCACGCGCGCGCCGGTCACGGCGGGCGGCCACCCCGGCGCGCGGGATTCGCGCAAGTCGCGCCCGTCCCAATCGAGCCGCGCCACCGTCTGGCCGAACGCGAGCACCGCCAGCCGCACGGCCTGCGCGTCGACTTCGAGCGCCACGTCCATCTGCTGGCTGTGTCCGGCGAAGGTCACCGTCATGCGTTGCTGCAAGGACAGCTCGCGACCGAGGGAGGCCGGGCTGAGGCGCAGCGCGTAGGCTTCGGGCACGTCGCGCGGCCGCGGCAATGCACAGCCCGCGAGGACGGCGCCCGCTGCCACCAGCCAGGGCGACAAGGCCCACACCAGCGCCACGCCGATCATCAGGGTCAGGCCGAAGGCATGCAGCGCCGGCGTGGACGACAGCGCCAGCAGCCCGAACGCCAGCCAGGTGCTCGCCGCGCCCAGCACCACGGCCAGCCAGGCCGCGCCGTCGCCATCGTGTTCCAGCAGGAAGATGCCGTAGTCGACGCCGATGCCCAGGAGCAGCAGCAGCGCGAGGATGTTCGTCAGCTGGAAGGGCTCGCCCAGCCAGCCTTGCACGGCGACGGCGACAACGCTCGCCACCGCGGTCGGCAGCCACGCCCGCCAGGCCGCGGATCGAAAGCGCGTCCACAGCGCCGCGAACACCAGCAGGTGGCCGGCGAGCAGCAGCGCCGTCATCGACCAGCGATAGCGCCCGAGCAGCGTCGCGACGTCGCCGGAGCGATTCACCCAGCGCACGCCATCGAGCCCCGCCGCGGCGTCCTGCAGCAGAGGCAGCTGCCCTGCGTCGTGCAGGCCGTGCAGCATCACCACCGTCATGTACTCACCGTCTCCATTGCCCAGCCACAGCGAGCGAGCGGCGGCGGACGCGCCATGCGCGAACCATTCCTCCGGCGTGAGCGGACGCAGCGCGGCGACGGGCCGCATCAGCCGCTCGCCGAGCGTCGTGTTGACGCCGGCCAGCACCTGCGTCTCGACCCGCTCGGTCAGGCGCGCATCCGCCTGCTGGCGCCGGATCGAAGGCACCCAGTCGGACACGGCGGCATAGCCGGACAAGGCAGCGCGCGCGACCAACGCATCCAACCGCTGCTTGAGGGCTTCCTCACGCTCCAGCACTTCTTGCGACGAAGCCCCGCGCACCAGGTAGAACTGCGCGACGCTGGGCGTGCCGAGCAGCCGCGAGACACCGACCTGCGATTGCACCAGGGTCTCGGGCGAGCCTTGCCAGTGGCGCA